>CAMPUN010000063.1 GCA_946997275.1 uncultured Porphyromonas sp. | reverse complement strand
CAAGACGTGTAGCCCTTTGTAGGGACGCACGATCTGTGCGTCCGTCCCCGTTAAAATGGGACGTGTAACCCACTGTCGTTAATACAACGGACACCGTAACCTTTGACACAACGGACGCACGAGCCGTGCGTCCCTACAACCGTTACTCGTTTCCTCCGATGACTTTAAATGAAAAAAGCCCCTTGCTAGATGCAAGAGGCTTCTATAGACTCAACGCCGCAACATCGTCACTCGTGAGATCTGCGGAATTGACGGAGAGGAGGGGCAAGACTGCGCTATGCGGTCGGTTTTTTGTAAGTTTGCAGAAGTAATTGAATTCATCAACTATAGATACCTATGAATATATTCCTTCTACAGGCAGCACAGCAGGGAGCCCCTGCATGGACTTCGCTCGTATTCTTTGTAGTCATCATCTTGATCTTCTGGCTCTTCTTCATTCGTCCTCAGAGCAAGCGACAGAAGAAACTGCAGCAGCAGCGTGATGCAATCGCTGTGGGCGACTCTGTCATAACCGCTGGCGGTGTGCATGGCGTGGTCCGTAAGGTGAATGAGCAGACCTTCGAGGTGGAGATAGCAAGGGATGTCTGCATAGAGATCGCCAAGAGTTCCGTATATCCGATCGGCACGGATCCTAACGCACGCTAGTAGACTCCCCAAACGGCTAAGACGAGAGCGGTGCGACTCAATCTGACCCCTAAGCTTCGCCCAGGTGGAGAACCTGTGGTGCGTAAGCAGCGTATCCCTGGCTTGAAACGACTGCTGGCGATCGCTGTGTGGGTACTCCTAGCGACCGCCCTATGGTTTATGCAGACGCTCTCCCGTGGCACGACTTCGATCGTCCACATCCCCATCGTATACGAGGAGATGCCGAAGGCGATCGGCCTAGAGGGCGAGCAGCCGGCTATGCTGGACGTTAGCGTCTCGGCAAAAGGCTCGCAGCTTCTCTTTCGCTGGATGAAAGGGGTGACACCGATCAAGCTATCGATGCCTCAGCGGATACCCCAGGGCGGGCGTGTCCTCTTTAGCAATGCGGTCTTGACACAGAAGGTGCGTGAGAGCCTCGGGAGCGCCGTGCAGATTCGTGAGATCTACCCCAATCAGATCTCGCTACGCGCATTTCCTCTCCAGAGAAAAGAGGTGCCAGTCATCAATCGCGTGTCGGCCTCTGCCAAGGATGGCTATATGGTCCTCCCGCTCACGATGACTCCGACCACGGTCGAGCTGTATGGTAGCCGTGAGGCGCTCGAGGGAATTAGCGAAGTGCGCACCAAAGAGCTGCTCTACAAGAACTTGTCGCAAGACAAAACGGTGCGGGTGTCTCTTGAAGAGATCCCCAACGTGCATAGCTCTCCCGACAGTGTGCAGCTACAGATCTCTGTCGTCGAGCTTACGGAGAGACGTATCGAACTACCAGTTGTAGCTCTGAACACGCCAACTGGCTTTGTCGCCAAGCTCCTTCCAGCGCGTGTCTCTCTGACCTTGACGATGCCGATATCGGACTACAATAAGCCTATCGGAGACAAGGTCTCGGTGGTGGTGGATCTGAGTCAGATCTCAGAAGCTGAGCAGAATGGGGAGAAGCGCCCCGAGATGCTCCCCGCAAGAGTCGAGGGCCTACCCGACTGGGTGGCGCGTGCTACCGTAGCCCCCAAGGCGGTGCAGTATATCCTAGAGACTGCCGAGCCGTGAGCCGTAGTGGCTACCAAATCATGAGTGAAAAACAATTGCTCACACCAATCCCCCCTCGTATCTTAGGACTGACAGGGGGAATTGGTGCGGGTAAAAGTTTCGTCGGGCAAAAGCTAGTTCAGTCTGGGCTACCCCTTATGGACAGTGATGCGGTGGCGCGGAGGGCTTACACCGATAGTGAGCAGGTGCGTCAGCAGGTCATTGCGCTGCTAGGCGCAGAGGTCTACGATGCGGAGGGAAAGCCTCGCTACGATGAGATCGCTCGCAAAGTTTTCGCTCCGTCTGATGAGGGGCGCTCCTTATTGCATGATCTAGAGCAGATCATTCACCCCTATGTGTCTGACCAGCTAAAGGCTTGGACTAGGGAGCAACAAGCCCCCAAGGGGTGGGTCGTCCTAGAGAGTGCCATCCTATGGCAGTCCGGCTTTTATCATCTTTGCGACGCTGTGGTCGTCGTGACAGCTCCTGAGGCGGTACGTGTGGCTCGTGTCCGGGAACGTGACGGCGCTTCGCTCGAGCAGGTACAAGCACGGATCAATCGCCAGACGAACTACTCCTTTGCCACCCTTCAGCAGGCGCATCCAGAGCTACCGCTTTATCAGATCGAGAATGATGGCGTGCAGGAGCTGGAGGGGCAGGTAGCACAGTTGCTCGCTCATCTAGCCACTCTGTAGATCGTCTTGCGTGTATGGATAGCTCGGTCGGGTTGTGGTCGTTGACCCCTTTTGGGGCAGATCGGGGAGCTGAGGATATCATCTTACTGCTACTCTTCATGCTGCTCTTGCTCCCAGCGCTCATGCAGATGTGGGTCGGCTCCCTTATGTCTCGCTCGGTAGATGCGCTACTATATAATAGAGGACACATCTTCTTTCGCAGCTTAGTACACCGGGTCTCTGTCGGCACCTACGCACTCCTGGGCGGGTTGCAGCGGCATCTGCTGGTCGGCGTGACAGGTTATCTGCTCTTGCGCTACTATGGTGGATTCCTCACAGGCGATCTCTGGACGACCCTCTCGCAGGTCGGTGCTCTAGCTCTCGGTAGTCTGATCCTGAGCGGGCTTTATCTAGGTGTCAACCGCTTGCTGGCGGGGATCTATCTCGACTCCGCCTTTTACCTACACTGGGTACGTCACTACAGCATCTTGGAGTGGCTATGGCCCCTGCCCCTCTACATCAGCTCTTTGCTACTACTGGCGGGCGTCTGGCAGGGCGTCGCACTTTGGCTCACAGTCGCCGTAATCCTTCTTTGGCGCCTTGCGATCATTCTGCCCACAGCTCGATGGCTGGGGGAGGCGGGAGTGACTCCTTTGCTTATTTCTTTGTACCTTTGCAGCCAGGAAGTGGCTCCTCTAGCCTATCTCGTAGGCTTTGGAATGCTGATCCTATAAAAGAATCTATCGTATACCATTAGCACCCTTGCCTGTGAGTATGTCACGGATTAAGAAAATACTTATTTCTCAGCCCGCCCCACTGATGGCCAATCCATACACCGAAGTTGCTGAGAAGTATCAAGTGGAGCTTGACTACAAGCAGTTCATTCGTGTCGAGACGGTTGCAGCGAAAGAGTTTCGCCAGCAGCGCATCAATCCGTTGGACTACACAGCCATCATCTTTACCTCTCGTACTGCTATCCTGCACTTCTTCACGCTGATGAAAGAGATGCGCATCTCGATCCCAGATACGATGAAGTATTACTGCAGCTCCGAGATGTCCGCTCCATACCTGCAGAAGTTTGTCAACTACCGTAAGCGCAAAGTCTTCTTCTCACCGACAGGACGTACCGAGGATCTGGTCAAGGTCATTACCAAGCACAAGAGCGAGAAGTATCTCCTCCCCGTCGCTGAGGAGCACAGTGCCAAGCTCTCCGACCTACTCACAGAGGGCGGCATAGACTATACCAAGTCGGTCATGTATCGCACCATACCTCGTGAGTTGGAGCTTGAGAAGCCACTGTCTTACGATATGATCATCTTCTTTAGCCCCGTCGGGATCACCTCACTCTTTGAGAATGTCCCCGACTTCAAGCAAGAGGATATAATCATCGCTACCGTCGGACCCAAGACTGCGCAAAGGGCCGAGGAACTAGGGCTCAGAGTGGACATCAAGTCTACGGGCAGTCGTCAGGATCCGCCGATGCCTGAGTTGCTGAGCAACTTCCTTGCCGAGCAGGAGGGATGACTACGGAGGAAGGCTCCCCTCGCTCCCTCCAGAACCAACGTCTACCCAAAGGTGAGCGACTCTATCTGCGTGAGGAGATAGAGCGTCTGCATGATCGAGGGCGCTCATTCGTCTCTTATCCCATTCGTGTCGTATGGCTCGTCGAGCCTATCGCCTCGCACTCCCCTAGTGAACAGGCGCAGGTCGCTGTCATGACTTCGGTTGCCAAGCGGCGCTTCAAGCATGCCGTCGATCGTAACCGGATCAAGCGCATGACCCGCTCAGCTTATCGTCTCCACAAGACTCCGCTCTGGCAAGCTGCCACCCAGCATCACTGCACCGTGCGACTAGCGCTTCAGTCTGTCGCTAAGACGATGCCGACCTACCCTGAGCTAGAGCAAGCGGTAGAGCAAGCTATAGCTCGTATCGTCAAGGAGATAGACAAGTCAAGCTCGACGTTCTCAGTGGCGAAAGCTTCGCCCGATCGTCCAGAGCAGACGACGAAAGCTCCTTCTGAGCAAGCAGGTCAGGCTAATCAAGCTGACCCGCAACAGCCCTCACTGGCGGTCCGCTTGCTAAGCTACCCCGTCAAGTTTTATCGCGCTTGCATCTCGCCCTTGCTTCCGCCCAGTTGTCGCTTCACACCCACCTGTTCGCAGTACGCACTGGAGGCGCTACGAGTGCATGGCGCACTCAAGGGGTCCTGGCTAATCATCTGGAGACTCTTACGATGTAACCCCTTCAATCGACATGTGGGTTACGACCCCGTGCCACCACGACGATGAGCAACGAGCGAAACCACAGCCACCGAGAGCTTCTAGACTGTCACACACATAGCCACGAGGTGAACGGTCCAGCCATTCGCTCGCTCACCTACGAGGAGTGGAGCGGTGGTGTCACGATCGGGGAGGAACAGCTCTATTCGATAGGTCTTCACCCCTGGTCTCTGCCCCTAGCGGAGCGTTTGTCAGATCTCATCGATCAGATGCGAAGCCTCCTAGCGACCGTCCCGAAGATCGTCGCTGTCGGCGAGTGTGGCATTGACAAGGTGCGGAGCAACGCTTCTCTCGCAGGGCAACGAGCCTGGCTAGAGGCGCAAATGCGCTTAGCCTGTCAGCTCCATCGTCCCATCCTCCTACACACGGTGCGTGCTTGGAGCGAAACGATTGAGATACGTAGAGAGCTGGCGCAAGAGTTTGACCAGCTCCCTCCGATGGCGCTACATGGCTTTCGGGCTAGGGGAGAGGTAGCTCAGATGATGCTGAGCCAGGGCTTCGCGCTCTCCTTCGGTCGTCACTACGACCCAGCTGCTTTGCGACTAGCCTACGAGACGCATGCGCTGCTTGTCGAAACCGACGAACTGCCCCAGGAGCTTACCCATCGGGAGGCTTTAGCGGAGACCTACACCCATCTAGCCGAGGCACTAGCCATCACCCCCGAGGCGCTAGCAGAGCGCGTGGCAGCGACACCTTTCTGGCAGCAAGTCGAGCGGCTAGGCTTTTTGCGCTAAAAGCGTTACCTTAGTAGCGCTATCAGATTGAATGCGATGACAGACACGGAACAGCTAGCATGCTCCCCGGAGTATCAGATGCTGCGAGAGCAGTACGACATGCTCGCAGCTGCCTACACGACGCTCGTATCCCAGTATCAGAATATGACGGATCACGAGGCGCCCCACCTATCGGCGCTCTACATGCACTACTTCGGCAAGCTGCTGTACACCCAGTTGCGTCTAGGCCTTTCCATAGCGGCACTACGCTTGCGGCGCTCGCTCCTACAGGCTTACATCAATCGAGATCAAGCGCCCGACCTCGTTGAGGTCGACAAGCAGATGGCGCAGCAGCGCCTCGAGTATCGTAGGCTCCTGGAGCGAAAGCTGGACCAGCTCAAGGCGGCACAAGCTTATTGGGATGCCCCGCGACTCACCCGTGAGGAGAGTGAAGAGCTCAAAGAGATCTACAAAACTCTCGTCAAGCGACTCCACCCAGACCTCAACCCGCACTACACGGAGGAGGACAAGAAGTTCTTTCTCGCTGCGGTCAAAGCTTACAAAGCTTGCGACCTCCAGCAGCTACAAGCCATACTGGCACTAGTAAACAAGGGTCAGCCGGCAGACATACCACTAGACTCGGAGTCACTCTCGGTAGAGATCGAGAAGCTACAAAAGAAGATGAGACTCCTTGAGGCTAAGCACCTAAAGCGATCGAAGAGCTTCCCCTTTGATCAGAAAGAGTTACTGGCCAACCCCGTGGCGATACAAGAGCGGCAAGCTGAGCTGCAAGCGGTCATCAAGGAGCTAGAGGAGAGTGAGCAGGAGATGCAAACGATCATATCGTTAATGGAGGAGTACAAGTCACACGACCTATGAAACATGAGATCATACCAGTCAGTCCAGAGCTACTAGCGCTCATTGGCACAGAGGGTATCAACGCACTAGGACTGCCCAAGCGGGAGATCTTCCTGCTAGACATCGTAGTCGCTGGCACCACCTTCTGTCCTGTAGTACAGGAGCTCTACCCGACGCTACTGCCAGACACCGTGCTGCGTATGGTACGTCAGCCACAAAATGAACACGACGAGCACGCCATTGCCATCTACTACGAGGAGCACCGCATAGGCTATGTGCCACAAGAGCTCAACCTCGTCATATCACGTCTGATGGACGCTGGCAAAGAGTTTTACGCTCGGGTCGTCCAGGTGAAAAAGAT
>CAMPUN010000062.1 GCA_946997275.1 uncultured Porphyromonas sp. | reverse complement strand
CAAGTAGTATCAAGGTGGTTATTGAAGAAAACTTTGTTGAGGAGTACAACAATCATTACTCTTGGTTTGCTCCTCAAGGAGTAACTCCCAGGAAGCCCGAAATTACCACCAGTGAGGTGGGTGGTAAAACAATCAAGACCTATCACATCACCAATCGTGAAGAGCTGATGTGGGTCGCTGATAACCCTAAGGAGCTAGGTGCTAATAAAGTCTTCAAGCTCGAGTCGGACATTGACATGAATGGTATTGACTGGTACCCCATCGGGCCTCGCGACGGAGCTTTTGGTGGTCCCTGCGGAACATTCGACGGGAACGGCCATGCCCTACGTAACTTCAGTGTTCAGAAATTCCTCTACAAGAGCAGTGGTTTCTTCTCGAGAGAGCAACAAACTGGTGTCTTTGGGGTATGGTATGGAGATATCAAGAATCTAACCTTCGAAAACATCACGATCAATGGTCTCGAAGGCGTAACGGTAGAACCCGGAAAGACTCATAAGGAATCGGCTTACTTTGCCGGATGTATTGGATACTTCTGCGGAAATCTAGAGAACGTACATGCTAAAAACGTTTTCATTAAGGGGGCTAACAGCTTCCTCAAGACCCAGAATGTGGGAGGACTCGTCGGATATACGAATCCCGAGAAGCCTTTCGTATTCAAGAAGTGTAGTGTGACAAATATCACAATTCAGGCAAAGGGCTCCCAAATCGGAGGTATGGTTGGATCTCTACACAGGAATCATACACTAACCGAATGTACAGCTAACTACGTCAGCCTACGTGTCAATGGCTCGGAGACAACAAACATTGCAGGACTTGTTGGAGACATCGCTGATGCTACCGGAGTGAAGTTCGAAAAGTGTAAAGTCGACAATGTCGAATTCCTCAAGTATGACGGGACAACGAATTCGGACTATGCTCCTACAGATCCTCTCTACGGGTCATCTAGAAAAGGTACTCCAACCATAGAGAACTAGTTCGATCTGAGACTTGGTCTCACATATTTACTGAGAGGCGACCCTGCTCTTTGGAGCAGAGTCGCCTCTTTTTTGGAAAGATCCAAGACTCTCTATGATATAATTACTGCTGTCCTTAGAGACTTTTACCGGACAGCAATAATTCAGAATCAACTAAACAATAGACCTCGCAAAACAGCTCGGCTATAAAACTCCCCACGAAGATTTTTTTTCCTACACTTGTAACCGTGTTGCACTTGACACTCAGGGGTGACGCATGATAACCCTCTCTTCTGGGGACTACATACGATGATCTCCAAGGGATATATGGGTTGAGCCTCGCTACGTAGCTCTATAGCCTCACTCCACATCTACATCTACACTTCCTTTGATTTCAGTATCTCCTGAGAAAATCGGAGGCCACCAGGGAGGACTCAAAAAATCCCCACGGAGGCTCGAAGGAAAAGTTCGGAAGAATGAAATGAAAGTTCGGAAGAATGAAATGAAAGTTCGGAAGATTTTTTTCGTTCCTCACTGGAGGTTCAAAGATCTCTACGGAGGAAATCTTTCGGTTCCCTTGATAGTGACGTCGTCAGTGGATAAAAATGAGCCGTTTTCATCGCCTCTAGGTGATCGATATAGCATAGGGGAATCCCCCCTGTTCCAAGTTTAACGGGCGGGATCGTGTAATAGTTACTGGAGGCGGGCGGTAGGGGGTGGATTATGAAGTTTGTGTCCTACGGGTTTGGCCTCAAAAGTATCCTACAAGTGGGGCTCGGGCACGATCGGCTGAGTGCACGGTACAAAAACAAGATAAGCGCAGGAGCTAGGCTCACTACGCTTATCTGTTCTTACTCTAAACCAATATCTTTCTTATCGAAGAGCGGAAGACGGGACTCGAACCCGCGACCCCAACCTTGGCAAGGTTGTGCTCTACCAACTGAGCTACTTCCGCATATCGGACACCCCCTCTTACATCAGCCTCCCTTGTATGTCGTGAGTCTACTGACTCAAAACCCATTCAGAGCCGTTGCTCTTCCTAGTCACCAGAAGGTGATAAAGGGTGTCCTGCCGATTTGTGAGTACAAAGGTACGAAAACTTTTTGAATCTGCAATAGCTTCGGAGGATTCAGTTATCGAATTGCCTCTTCTGGCTCTTGACAGGAAGCTCGCCTTAGAACTTCGTCGCGTGACGAACGCCTAGGTCGGCAATGAGCTTACGATAGCGCTCGATATCCTTCTTAGCGAGGTAGTCAAGTAGACGACGACGCTTACCGACGAGCATCTTCAGGCTACGTGAGGTGGAGAAGTCTTTCTTATTCTCCTTGAGGTGCTCCGTAAGGTGCTGGATACGATAGGTAAAGAGAGCTACCTGGCTCTCGACACTTCCGGTGTCTTGTGCAGAGGCTCCGTACTTTGCGAAGATCTCTTGCTTCTTGGTACTGTCTAGGTACATCTTGTTATGAGGTTATTTGTGAGACATTCATATCATCCTCGCCACTCAATGCCCCACCTCTATGGGGCGACAATGAGTACGACGATGTATTTCGCCTGCAAAGGTACAAATAATCTTTTACTCCGCAAGCAGGGCTTCCGCTCAGGTCACTCGATCACGACGATGAGTGTGGCGAGCGTGGGACAGTTATCGTAGACAAACTTAGCGTGTGAGCTGGCGTTGCGGACGCACATGTGGGAGCGGGGCGTCGTGCCGAGCGAATGGCTGTACTCGACGATCCTGCCCTTGGGATTGTTTACGGGGACACCATGTATATAGGCTCCGCAAGTGAAGCGACTAGCCCACGGCGCAAAGCCGGCGATGCGACTGGAGCCGTCACTGGTGTAAAACATCTTAGCCTTCTTCTGCTGTAGGAGGAAGATGCCCAGAGGGGTCTCCTTAGCGTGAGGGGGCTTGTGGCGTCCCGTCGTGGCGGGGTTGATGCTCCGCACGAGGTAGTGTCCTGGTGCCTGACGCTCCAACATGATGATGTGTTGCTGTCCCCGATCTATGACCACAACATGGGAGAAGGTGACATCGGGCTTCAGAAGCTTGATGTAGCGCTTTGGCACATACCAGTCAGCTTCGGGAGACTCGGCTCGCCCTTGCCAAAAGTTACTGCCCAGTGTGTCGGTCATCGCTATGAGTGTCCCGTCTCGACCGTAAAGCTCTGGCTTGAGGGTATCTGAGGGTGCGTAGAGTGGCACCGACTGATAGCGCTCCACGCCGAGCGAGTCGGAGACTAGCCTGTAGCTGTCGCGAGACCACACTTTCGTGAGGGGAGCTTCGCCGTTTAGGTTCTTATAGTTTTGCAGGACACCCCACCGATGAGGCGAGGCCTGTAGCTGCTCTATGCGGAGGAGCTGCTCGCGTATCTGATCCCACTGAATGGTGCGGGTCTTCTTTTGGTACTTGTAGGAGTCCTCAAGCGTATACTTGTCGAAGGTGAGCTCTCGATCGATGACGATCTGCTCTACCGTGAGCTCAGGTTGTGGTTCAGCTACGACCGTGTCTGTGGCTACGATCGTATCTACATTTGTCACCTCGGCACTGCTATCCGAGGAGGGCTGACAAGCCAGTAGGAGCGTGAGGGCAAGCGGTAGGAGAGTCATAACGTTTTTCATAAGAGTGGTTAAGTTAGTGGGAGCTGTCGATCCCTTTGAGCTGAGGCAAGTGCCAGTGGTAGTGCGCCGCCAAGATGCGTATCAGGATGACCATGCCAGCTGATATGAGCTGAGCATAGGCCGTATCTATAGGTACGAAGCGAAGCATCAGGGTGTAGATGATGCCTCCAGCGATGCAGGCCAAGGCGTAGATGTCTTGGCGACAGATGAGTGGGGTCTCGTTGAGGATGATGTCTCGTAGTAGTCCTCCGAAGGAGCCGGTCACCGTACCCATGATGACCGCCACCCAGCTGGGGAAGCCCATGGCGAGCGTCTTGTCTACACCCACTACCATAAAGAGTCCTAGTCCGATAGCGTCAAAGATAAAGACTGTCGGAGCTGTGCGGATCAAGATCTTCCTAAAGATATATACGTAGAGTAGCGCCACAAAGGTGATAATCAGGTAGGAGGGCTGGAGCATCCAGAAGGGGGTCGTGCCAAGGAAGAGGTCGCGTAGCGTACCTCCGCCCACAGCAGTCGTGACACCCAGCACGTAGGCGCCAAACCAATCCATCTGCTTGGTCGATGCCAAGCGGATTCCTGAGATGGCGAAGGCGAAGGTCCCGACGAAGTCTAGAATACTCGTGACCGTCACCTCAGACCACGTGAAAGTTGAGAGGTCAAAGCCTGATATCTGGTCCAACATCTATCCTCTATCTCTAATGCTTAGCTCTTGAGGAGAGGAGCGAGCGCACATTGTCTATGAGGAGACGTACGGCAACGGAGTTGAATCCTCCCTCGGG
Organism: uncultured Porphyromonas sp.; assembly: GCA_946997275.1. Lineage (GTDB taxonomy): Bacteria > Bacteroidota > Bacteroidia > Bacteroidales > Porphyromonadaceae > Porphyromonas. Next base: position 2,339 of record CAMPUN010000062.1, on the reverse strand, counting down.
AATGATCAAGTCAGCGTAGCGTCGTGAGGGCTCGACAAACTGCTGGTGCATCGGCTTGACCGTCGTGAGGTACTGCTCGATGACTGAGTCGACACTGCGGCCCCGCTCCTTGACGTCGCGCTGTATACGACGGGCCAAGCGCACATCGTCGTCCGTCTGCACGTAGATCTTGACATCCATTAGGTCGCGGAGCTCTTCATTCTCAAAGATCAAGATGCCGTCAATGATCAGCACGCAAGGCGGATCGATGGTGACCGTCTCGGGGATGCGGTTGTGATTGACAAAGGAGTAGACGGGGCGCTCCACGCTATGCCCATCGCAGAGCTGGCTAATCTGCTCGCACATCAGTTTCGTGTCGAAAGCGTCGGGGTGGTCGTAGTTGAGCTTAGCACGCTGCTCCAGAGGTAGCTCGTCGTGCGCCTTATAATAGTAGTCGTGGCTGAGGACTACGACATCCTCATCGACAAAGGTCTCTTGCAGACGGCGCACCAGGGTACTCTTGCCCGAGGCGGTTCCGCCCGCTACGCCTATGATAATCGGTTTGTGCTTCATAGCTTCAGCGAAATAGTCTTATGCGGTTACTATAAATAGGTATTTCCGCTCAGCGCAGCGCTCCATAGTCTCTAGCAAAGAGTCGTACGAAGCCCCCGCTAGCGAGAGCTGTAGGTGAGTTTCCTCAGGGAAGGCATCTATATCTGCGACCAACTCAGCAAGCGTCAGCGACACCGTGTGCGATGGAGGTAGCGAAGCTTTCGCCTTGCGACGACAACGAGCCAGGCGACGCTGCAGATTTATGGCAGCCAGTACCAGAGGCGTGGTCACGCGTCGGCTCCACCAGCCGCGCCCCTGATGCTTGAGGTAGAAGAGGCGCATCGCTCCGTAGAAGTTCTCCTCGTAGCGTACCCTATCGACCGCCTGCTCCGACTCGCCCTTGTAGTGTAGTACTGGCGTGGGGAGGTAGTAGTTGTGGTAGCCCGCTCGCTCTATCGTGTAGCAAAGATCAATGTCCTCGCCATACATAAAGTAGCGCTCGTCCAGTCCGCCCACCGCTTGGTACAGCGCCCGCCTCATCATCAGGAAGGCGCCCGTCAGCACCGGCACCTGCTGCACTTCGTCAGGCGAGAGATGCCCCTGGTAGTAGCCATTGAGCCAAGCGGAGCGAGGAGCCAAGCGATAGAGACGTGTCAGGCGACAGAAGCTATGCCACAGCGTAGGCACGCCCCGCTTGCTCTCGGGGTGCATCGCCCCAGACTGGTTAATGAGGCGAGGCCCTACGGCACCAGCCTCGGGATGGGTACGGAGGAAGGTCAAGCAGTACGACAGTGTCGACTCCCCCACTAACGTATCAGGATTGAGCAACAAGAGGTATTCGCCACTTGCCTCAGCAATGGCTTGGTTATTGCCTCGAGCAAAGCCTCCATTCGTCGGGCTCTCCAATAGCTTAACCTTAGGCTCTGCGCCAAAAGCTGTGCGGAGACGATCCATTGAGTCATCGCCCGAAGCATTGTCCAGCACGATCACCTCAGTCTCGCCCTCGATCAGGCGACAGCTAGCCAGCACCGAGCGAACCGCCTCGATGGTTAGCTGCGGGACCTTGTAGTTGACGAGGATGACCGAGAGGAGCATAGGGCTTCCCTTTTTGTACTAGGCTGAGACCGTGATGAGGTAGTAGTTCTTCTTACCTCGCTGCACGATCAGATACTTGCCAGCGATCAGGTCGTCGGTGGTGACCACACAATCTTGGTCAGCAACCTTCTCCTTGTTGAGGCTGATGCCGTTCGAAGCGATCAGCTTGCGCAACTCGCCCTTGGACTTAAAGATCGGCGCATGCTCTACCAGTAGGTCTAGCAGCTTGACGCCGTCTGCCTGCTCTAGGAGCGTCCGAGCCACATCGTAGTGCGGCACGCCTGCCATCACCTCCTTGAGAAGCTCCTCCGACATCTGACGCAGCTGGTCGTGCGTGTTATTGCCAAAGAGTATCTGCCCGGCCGACATGCTCTGCTCGTAGTCCTCACGTCCGTGTACCATGACCGTGAGCTCCTCGGCGAGCGTATGCTGGAGGAGACGCTCATGCGGAGCCTGACGATGACGCTCTATGAGCGAGTCGATCTCCTCTAGTGGGATGCTGGTAAAGATCTTGACAAAACGCTCGGCGTCCTCGTCGGATACGTTGAGCCAGAACTGACAGAAGGTGTAAGGCGACGTGTAGCGACGATCTAGCCAGACATTGCCTTTCTCTGTCTTGCCAAACTTCGTACCGTCCGCCTTCTTGATCAGCGGACAAGTCACGCCAAAGGCTTCGCCACCATCGATGCGACGAATCAGCTCCGTGCCAGTCG
>CAMPUN010000061.1 GCA_946997275.1 uncultured Porphyromonas sp. | reverse complement strand
TTCTTCTCCTTATCGTCAAAGTCCTGCATGCGTGAGTGAAAGCGTCCCGTAGCGGTGATCGAGAGACGCTTGTCTGGGGAAAGGTAGCGTAGCTTCTCTCCAATGTGAAAGGTGTAGAAGCCTGGCATCGTGCGTGGTCTATCGGCACTGACGCCTGGCAACTCGTAGTCATGCTGCTTGGCATAGCCGCCCGTTGTGGTGCTGGTCACACGACCAAGTCTCATCACCAGACGGCCGTTGTAGCGCTGTATGCTCTGCGTATCGTAGTGGCTAGAGAGGTTGGCACCGAGCTTCTTGTGGCTCCGCTTCGTGATAATATTGATCACGCCGCCTATGGCGTTGCTGCCATAGAGAGCCGAGCTAGAGCCTTGTAGCATCTCGATGCGCTCTATTGATGAAGGGTCTATACGCTCTAGGTCTACGCTACTGGCCGAGCCCTCGTTGGTCATGCGCTCACCATCTACGAGGAAGAGGTAGTAGTCTGCCGAGAGCCCCCGTATACTCATTCGATTTTGTGTACCGTGAATACTCGTCTGCACGCCAGGGATTACCATCTGCAGCAGATCCTCTACGGATCGAGCCTGCACCGCTTCGATCTCCTTGGGCGAGACGACGCGGATCGGTATGGAGATGTTTTTCATCGGGCAGCGTGTGCGGGTGCCCGTGACGACCACTGCGTCGAGGCACTTGAACTTCGTACTATCTACGAGTGTCGAGTCTTGCGGAGTGGGTGTGGCGGAGAGAGCTCCCGCGAGGGTGAGTAGGGAGAGGAGGGTGTATAGAGACCTTTTCATATAGTGAAGGTTTAGGGAGTAAAAGGGAATAGGCTCAGCACGCTTAAGAGACGCTTAGAGCCAAGAAAGCTCGGAGCCACAGAGAGCGGTCTCTCTAGTAGCTCCGAGCTGGTAGGGGGTGATTACTTCTTGTCTGCCTGCATGGCATACTCGAGGGTGATGTGTCCCCTCTTCTTCGTAGCACTCAGACAGTCTAGGACGCGGACGCGGACGATCTGACCAGCTGCCGAGCGTACGAGAAAGACAGAGGGATCAACCGTATCCTTGGGAGGCATACCCTCACTGCTGATGATACCTTTATTTAGGTATCCTTTTCCATCGCCCTTGGGCTCTGAAGTAAGCAGGAAGTTGGCAGATTGCTTCTCGTACTTCACTTCGTGCTTGCTCATGTCAAATTTCATCAGGAGCATACCCTCACGGTCTAGCGTCCACTCGCTATCCTTAGGAGTGGCGATGTCTGCCTTTAGATCCTTTTGGGTGGTGCGAGTGGCAGCGCCCTTGCCCTTGCCAGAGGTACCGCCATTGGTCTTGAAGTCGTAGCGGTGCAGACCTAGATCCCACGAGAGATCGGTCTCAGGAGCGGATACGGTGACCACTTCGCCCTTGGCAAAGTTGATGTAGACCCACTTCGTATAGTCGGAAGCGTCTACAACGATCTTCTTGGTCACCCACTCGCCTTGTGATGGATTAGGCTTTGGTTCGTTATTGTCCTTGTCGCACGAAGCGCATAGTAGCAGCGTCATAAGCGCCGCTAGAGAGAGTAGGATTGTTTTCTTCATATACTTTGATTGCTTAGAAAAGTTGATTACCTGATTGCACTGCAAAGGTATGAAGGAGAGCCTACGCAAATCAATACCTAAACGTCGGTAATTAAGTTTGTGCCGTCCCAATGTTTAGCTATGAGCGCCCCCAGCAAAATCCTCTCGATAGGCCTCTCGGTAGCCGTATCGTGTGGGGAGACGAGCGCTTTTGTAAAAGTCCCGAAACGGTTCCAGCGGTGGAAAGTTAGTTTTCCAATAGTGGAAAGTTAGTTTTCCTCGGGAGGAAAGGAGCAATAGTTCGGACTTGTGATTTCTTTCTTCCGAAGTTTCATTTCATTCTTCCGAAGTTTCATTTCGCACATCGGAGCAAATAAGAGATCTCCACCGAGGAGTCTGGGATTTCCTCCGTGGAGATCGAGCAGGGGTGCCCTGCATGCTGGCAATTCGTCTAGACCGCTCGTGAGCGCTATGCCAAGGGTCGTAAAAAAGCCCCACGTCTGCTGAGCAGAGCGTGGGGCTTCGTATGATGGGAGCCGAGGGGGACTATCGACTAGTCCGCCGGCTCGCTATGCTGATCGTGAGCGTACTAGAGGCCTAGCTGCTTCTTGACCTGAGCCGTGATGTCTACCGCAGAGGGACCTGAGTAAAGCATCATCGTGGCCTCCATGACGTAGGTATAGCCACCTGCATCGCCTACCTTCTTGATGGCCTCTACAATCTTCTGCTGGATGGGTGCCATAAGCGTGCCTTGCTGCTTCTCCATGTCTTGCTGCATAGCCTGATAGGAGCGCTGGATGCGACTTTGCAGATCAGCGAGCTCCTGCTCACGACTCTTGAGGAGCGCCTCGGAGAGACCCTCCTTGTCCTTCATATAGAGCTCGAGCTTCTTCTGATACTCGTCGTTCATCGTCTGCATCTCTGCGGTGTACTTCTTGTCCAGCTCTTGGAGACGATCCTGAGCAACCTTCATATCAGGCATAGCGGTGAGGAGCTCCTGTGAGTTGACGACTGCTATCTTCTGCTGAGCCGTAGCTACGACAGGTAGCAAGAGGAGGAGTAGGGATAGAAACAGATTCTTTGTCTTCATTGTTCTGTATTTAAGTTATTGATAATGCGTATGTATAGGATTAGCGCTTGCGCCCATAGCCTAGCTTCTCTAGGACTTGGTCGCTGATGTCGATAGATGGATTGGCAAAGACGATACCTGCCGTAGAGCGGTCGAGGACTAGCTGGAATCCGCTCTGCGATGCGATCTCCTTGATCGCTTGCCATATCTCGTCTTGCAGAGGCTTGACCATCTTAGAGCGACGCTCGAAGAGCTCACCCTCGGGCCCGAAGTACTTGCCCTGTAGCTCGGTGGCCTGCTGCTCGGTCTTGACGATCTCCTCTTCGCGCTGACGCTTTTGCTCAGCGGTGAGGAAGACGAGGTCGCTCTGATACTTCTTGTAGAGCGTCTCAGCCTTGTCCTGGAGCGTCTTGACTTCCTGCTGCCAACGCTTAGAGACGGTCTCAAGCTGCTCATTCATCATCTCATAGTTGGGGATGTTCTTGAGGATATACTGCATATCCACAAGGGCAAACTTCTGTGCTGATGCTCCCAGCGTAAGGGCTAGGAGGAGTGTGAGGAGATATAGATGCTTTCTCATAATATTGATGTTTAGAAGGTCTGTACTAGTGTGTATAGATGGCTTGGGGAGCTCATTGTTTAAGGAGGTCAAGCTGTCTACACACGCACTCAGGGGGGTTAGAACTCCTGTCCCATGACGATGTGGATGTTGCTACCGCCACGCTGTGAGGAGCCGTCGGGCTTGTCAAAGCCATAGCCCCAGTCAAGTCCGAGCATACCGAGGAAAGGTAGCGTGATACGGAAGCCGACACCGGCCGAGCGCTTGAGGTTGAAGGCGTTGAAGTTGCTGAGATCTCGCCACGCATTACCAGCCTCGAGGAAGGCGACGGCCCAGACGTTGTACTGCCCCTCGAAGAGGATCGGCATACGTAGCTCAGCCATCATACGCATATAGGCGTAAGCGTAGTCATAGTTGCCACCAGCGATCGAGCCGTTGCTATATCCACGTAGCGGGATGGTCTCGTTGAGGAAGTTGCCTACGTAGCCACTCATATTGTCACCACCCATGTAGTAGGTGCCGAAGGGTGAGCGCTTGAACGGTGTGTAGTGACCGATGAAGCCCGCATCTAGACGCGTCATGAGGACGGGCGTATACTTTACGGTAACAGGGTTCATGAGCGGGGTGAAGACCTTGCCCGAGAACTTCCACTTGTGGTACTCGACAAAGCGGTAGCGATCCTCCGACTTGAGATTGATGTTGGAGTAGTCGATGCCGTCCCAGAGGGAGTATGGAGGCGTGGCACTGACGGACAGCGTAAAGGAAGAGCCACGACGGGTGTAGATCGGGTTGTCGATCGAGTTGCGCGAGAGCGCCAGTGTGAGGCTTATGTCGTTAGCATGTCCATTGTGAAAGCCTTGGAAGGTTTCGTAGACCCAGTCACGGAGGTAGTAGTGGGTATAGTTGAGCGTAGCATTGACATTAAACCAGTTGTCTGGCCAGTTGAGGCGCTTACCGAAGCCGACCGTTGCTCCGAAGATGTGCATGGACTGGTTGGGGTTGTAGGAGTTTTCCATCAGCGACTGCCTGTACCCACCATCGTAGCCATAGCCTCCGTAACCGCCATAGCCTCCGTATCCGCCGTAGCCTCCATAGCCTCCGTATCCGCCATAGTAGCCTGGGTAGTAGCCCATGCCCTGCGTACGGTTGTTATAGTAGCGGGTATCGATAGCGGTCTGCATGGAGTAGAAGAGCGATGCCGTAAAGAAGTTCGGACGCTTGCCACCAAACCAGGGGTCGGAGAATTGTAAGCTGAAGGAGTGGTAGTAGCGACCATTACTCATCGCATTGAGGGAGAGGGTCTGGCCATCGCCCTGCGGTATGAGACCACGGTACGCCTTCGGGTGAAAGAGGTTGTAGATCGAGAAGTTGGTAAAGTTGATACCCGCACGTCCGATGATACCGGCCTGAGACCAACCGAAGGAGAGCTCAAACTTGTCATTGTTCCTGCGCTGTAGCGAGTACTCTATATCTACGGTACCCTCCTGAGGGTTGGGGATTGGCGTGGGGAAGCTCTTCTCTGGATCAAAGTGTCCGAGCTGATTGAGCGTCATCCAGGAGTTCATCATATCCTCCTTGCTAAAGAGCTTGCCTGGCTTCGTATAGAGCTCACGACGAATCACCTCCTCGTAGATGTCATGGTTGCCTCGTATGATCACCTTGTCAATGGTAGCCTGCGGGCCCTCGACAATGCGCAGATCGAGCGATACGGAGTCGCCCTCGACGTAAGTCTCCACGGGGTCGATGCCTGAGAAGATATAGCCGTTGTTGTAGTAGAGGTTGGCGACAGCATCGTCCTCGACGTAGAGACGCTTCGTAAGGCGATCCTGATCATAGACGTCTCCGTGCTGCATGCCCAGCATCGCCTCGAGGAGCGGCGTGGGGAACTTCGTATTGCCGACGAAGTTGATATCCTTGATGTAGTAGCGGTGCCCCTCGGAGAGGTTGATGAAGATGTCAATCTGCTTATCGTTCTTCGGATTGCGAGCGATGGAGTCTGACAGGATCTCTGCATCACGGTAGCCCGCCTTGTGGTAAGCATTTAGGATATTGCGCAGATCCTCCTGATAAGTGTCTTGGATAAACTTCTTGCTCTGGAAGAGCTCTAAGAGAGAGTTCCAGAGGTTGCCACGATTGAGACGGAAGGTCTCGTTCGTCTTCTTCATAGCCTTGCGCAGGTCCGTATCGGAGAGCGCCTTATTTCCCGAGAAGTAGATGTTAGCGATCTTCGTTTTGTACTTCTTATCGACCGTGATCCCGAGCTTGACATACCCTTCACGAGATAGATCAGGCTGCTGGTCAAAGGTAACCTCCATCTCGCTATAACCCTTCTCATTATAGTACTTCTGTATCAGTTGCTCCGTACGGTCGAGGACATTGGGCGAAAGCTGCATGCTCTCACGTAGCCCCGTCTTAGCCTGCAGGTCTTCCTGCTCCGACTTCTTGATGTTGTGATAAGTGACCGAGGCAATCCGAGGATGCTGCTCTAGCTGCACCTCTAGCCACACTTTGTCGCCCACATACTTAGTCACCAGTACACGCGCATTGGAAAAGGCTCCGTTGCGTGTGAACTGCTGTACCACGGCAGTCGTCGCCGCTCCTGGGATCTCTATCTGATCCCCCACCTTGAGACCCGTATAGCCTAGCAAGACCTCCTGGTCGTACCCTTGAGTACCAGTGATGGTCACGCCCGCGATGGTCTTGGTGACGGGGCGAGCGTAGTCGATCGTGGGGGCATAGATCGTGTCGGCTGGAGTGGTAGCAACTTGTGCGCTCGCTGTGGTCACCGCGAGGAGCGCTATAAGTGCGAAGAGTATATTGTGATATCGTTGCATTGTCATCATTAGGAGATCTGATGGGTCTGTGATGTATGGGTCTTTGTTTTACTGTGGCACCGTGCCGAAGCGTCGCTGGCGTAAGGCAAAGTTTGCAAGCGCCTTGTCCAGCTCTGCCTCATCAAAGTCCGGCCATAATGTGTCTGTGAAGTACAGCTCTGTGTAAGCTGATTGGAGTAGGAGGAAGTTCGAGAGCCGCTGCTCTCCACCCGTCCGAATGAGCAGGTCGGGCATCGGCATGCCACTGGTGTAGAGATAGTCATTGATCAGATCAGGGCGTGACAGGTCGTCATTACTGAGACGTCCCGACTGCACATCCGCGACGATATGCTGTATCGCATGACTAACCTCCGTATAGGAGGAGTAGCTCAGCGCCATGCCTAGGGTGATCCGTTTGCCATCCTTGGTCTGCTCCATGGAGTCTCTGAGATGTGCTGCGGTCTCGGCGGGAAGCTGGTCAATATCTCCGATGGCTCGTAGCCGCACCCCCTCCTCGATGAAGCGGGGCGTGTAGTGATGTAGTCCCTCTGCTAGGAGCTGCATGATATAGTTAACCTCAGGCTCTGGGCGGTTCCAGTTCTCTGTACTGAAGGCGTACACCGTCAGATATGGGATGCCTCGATCGGCCACGGCACTGAGGATAGTCTCCAGCGCATCGACACCCTGCTTGTGTCCATAGCTACGCGACAGGCCTCGTCGCTGAGCCCAGCGACCATTGCCGTCCATGATGATGGCTATATGTTG
>CAMPUN010000060.1 GCA_946997275.1 uncultured Porphyromonas sp. | reverse complement strand
CTTCCTCCGATAGCTCGCATCGGCAGAGATGAAAGCATTGAGACCCTCTCGAGGGTTTCCCTTTGTGATGACGTTGAGGACGGCACCGCTCTGCACACCATACTCGGGTCCTGGATGGCGAATGAGCTCCACTCGCTCGGCATCCTCCACGCTCAGAGAGCTGAGATAAGCCTGAACCTCCTCAGGGGAGAGCCGTAGTATACGACCATTGACAGCTACCGTGAGTGTGTAGAAGCCATAGACAGAGAGCCCTCCACGCTCCTCCACTTGTACGCCAGGGATTAGCTTGAGCCCGTCCAAGAGGTTCCCGCCGATGGCTGCAGGATTAGCCAAAAGGTTATAGCGAGCCACACCGCCATCGTATGAGACAAATGGACGCTTGGCAACTACGACCACCTCTTCAAGTGCTTGTGCGGTGGGCGTAATGACGATGCTCAGAGAGCTGGTAGACCTCTTGCTCACCTCTACTTGATTTCGCTCAGGAGTGTAGCTGGAGCCGAGGTAAGAGACTCTATACGAATAAGCCCCGAGGGGGAGCTCTTGGTAAAAGCGCCCTTGCTCGTCACAGACGGCAGGGAAGCAGTGCGTGGAGTCCTGACTACTGGTGAAGAGAACTACAGCATTGACCAGAGCCTCGCCCGTTGTCGTAGTTACGACCCCAGTCACGGTGCCAACGCGCTCTTGTGCGAGCGATGCCACGGCTGAGGACACCACGAGGAGAAGTGAGAGTACGAGTCTCACGAACGTCTTCTTATGCTCCACCGCAGGAGAATGGCTTCCAGTCATCGCTTCTTGTTGTCTTGATAGAGATATGAGGATGTTGGGGTGGAGCCCCTACGAAAAGACCTCTCCCCAAAGACCCCGCCTTTATACACCTGCAAAGTTAGATAGACTTCCCGCTCTACACAATACCCGAAAGGGTACTTCTGCCCACACTATCCAGTGTTTACGAGTTTCTGGCGAGGGCTTGCTCGACGGCGGTGATGAGCGACTCGTAGAGGTCTGGTAGGCAGAGGTAGTCGTTGTAGTGAAGGTAGTACATCTCGTCTGGCTCGTCGCTGATCTCGGGGCCGAAGGTGAGCGCGTACCCCTCCCAGCCATCGTCTATGTCGATATAAGCTATTCCATCATACGTGTGAACGCCCACTATGGGGTACTCTTCGTAATAGCCACAGTCACATCGTTCCTGATTTATGAGTGTCAGGCTAGACTTGAGCTCTGGGTCTATCTCCTCTTCGCTCCACGAGATCTCGCCCTCCTCGCCTAGTAGGTCCAGGAAAAGGCTGTTGAGGACGGAGACAAATGATTTACGAAGATTCAAGAGATCTTGATACCATTCGGACATTTTTGTCGTGAGACTGAAGGTGTCGCTCAGGCTCTCTAGGGTCTCTTTGTCGAGGGCTTTCTTGAGCAATGCCACAATGAAATCGTGATTGCAAAAGTTGATCCCGACGAAAACAGATGAGTCTTGAAGATCTCTAATGAAGTTCTGAGTGGAGAGAGGGTACTCAAAGCGTTCGGTCAGGCGCCAGTCACGATAGAGGATGAGGTTGACGCCCGTCTCGCTACGCTTCACTCCAGCGACAGGATATAGATTATGTACGCTATACCCATCTGAGAGTAGGTTAAAGGCGCGCAGGATCGTTTGCTCTTCATCGTGGTCAAAGGGGGAGGTGGGGAGATCCCATGTCAGTTCTTCCAGCTGATGACTCTCGAGATAGTCTGCGAGTAGTGTGGTGACCTGGGAGAGCAGCTCTTCTCGTGCTTTTTTGTACTCCTCCCAGACATGGTCTAGTTGATCTTTTTGTTCCTTTACCTCTTGCTTTTTAGCTGCTAAGCTCTCTGTAGCCATACGCTTTGATCTTTGCTGTGTTACTTAGTGAGTTGTGGATTGTGGACGGCGCCAACAATCTGTTTACGCCTCAAAGGTATTGAAAAATATGGTTGCCGAGCGGAGGCTGTCAGGTTGTTTGGACTGCTGGCGGGAGGTGAGCGTAAAGTTGTGGTAGTCTACGGATAATGCTTGAGGGGGGCTGAGGCGTGGGGAATATCTAGCGAGAAATATCCAAATTGCTCGGTGGAAAATGAGTTTTCTCCACGGAGGGGCGAAATAAAACTTCGGAAGAATGAGATGAAAGTTCGGAAGAATGAAATCACAAGTCCGAGGGATTTTCTCGTTCCTCGGTGAAGGATGAGAAATAGCTCCGTTGGGATTTTGCAATTCCTCGGATGAGCCTAGATACATCCGCTTAGCGTATCATATTTTAGCCCTAAGAAGTATCGGACAGTTCATATATTTCAGTTCGTTTGTAACAGCGTTTAACACGAAAGGCTTGCATATCTCGAAAAATATACGTATGTTTGCACTGCAATTCAAGATCGGAGAGGTCGATTCACGATTAGTTGATAGCCGTATAGCTACTAACTTGTGGTCGTGCTTGAGTCCATCAATAGCTGAGTTGCGATGTATAAGCATTAAGAGTCGGTCTACGGACCGCCCCAACCGAGCCCCGCATAATGGTCACGGTGGGAAGAATAGATGCGAATTAGACGTTTGACCTATAAACCAACTAGTTAAAAACCAAATTATGACAGCACAACAATCTTATGAACCATCATCTCGTGAGGAGTCGCCAGAGGTAGCTTCTCACGCTATTGCTACGCCTACATCTGAGCCACAAAATGAGACAAGGGTGCCATCTGCTACTGACGAATTTGAGGAGAACACGCATCCAGAGGGGGCTATTCGTCTGATGGATGGCACGATCCTGACGTGCTATCCGAAGCCCGAGGAGGAGATGCCACAGGAGGTGGTGGCTGATGAGCTACAGCTAGACAGGACGGGGGAATACTTCGGCATAGGGCGGAGGAGGATAGCTCCGAAGCCTGTGGTGCAGGAAGAGCAAGAGGAGCTTCGTCAGCTCTTTAAGGACAATGCCTTCTATCTGCTAGCGCATCGAGAGCGCATACTGCAGGATAGTCGTATGTTTCTCACGCCCATCGTGGCGCACAATGGCTTGGCCTATACGGGTACGTCAGGCTTTCACCATCCGACTATCGGCATCTATCTAGAGTGGTGGAGTCATTGCTTAGGCACTATGGTGATCTCTGATAGTGGCCGTATGAGTCTCGTCTATCAGATTGCGGGGAGTCCGCTCTCGGGGTCTAATAGCTGTGGTCAACTCTATGAGAGTGGTGAGTCGGCTCCTATACAGCTCTCTGGCTTTTCCAAATACTGGCAGTCGCTGATGCAGATCAACACGCGCTACGACGAAGCTAAGCAGATCTACCAGGCCTATACGCTCCAAGAGCTACTGGATATCCTACATGAGGAGGATGGCGGGGAGAAGGACTTCACGACCAATGTGAGAGAACGCTTCTTCCGACATCGTATAGAGCAACTGACCGAGCGGGTAAAGCATCACTACAGGGAGGAACGGAGATGGAGATATAAATATGAGCATGCGGTGCTACGGCTGCATGACAGTGAGGTGCGCCAGATCTACGCCGACTATGAGGATCTAGAACAGCGGGTGAAGGCGCAGATCGAGGAGCTGAGACGACAGAAGCAGAGCTTGAAGCGGCAGCTCCGGAGCGAGCAGCTGGCACCTCGTAGCTATCAGTTTGCCCTCAAGCCACTAAACAAGCAGATCGATCAGCTAAAGAGTCAGTTGTATGGCTTCGAATACAATGTCAAAGAGCGATTTAGTGATGAGGGGATAAACCTGTATAATATACGCTTCTATGTCCAGAACAATGGACAGGCAAGGAATATTGATCGGGAGGTGTATGTAAAATGGGAACTCTAAGAAGTATCATAATCAGCCTTTCCTACTGCAATACAAAATCGATTAGCATCAAGAGCCGGTCTACGGACCGCCCCAACCGAGCCCCGCATAATGGTCACGGTGGGAGGAATGGATGCGAATTAGACGTTTAACCTATAAAACAACTAGTTAAAAACCAAATTATGACAGTACAACAATCTTATGAACCATCATCTCGTGAGGAGTCTGTGGAGGAGAGACACCCAGAGGGTGCTATCCGACTGATGGATGGCACGATCCTGACGTGCTATCCGAAGCCCGAGGAGGAGATGCAACAAACTGAGGAGGTGGTGGCTGATGAGCTACCGCTAGAGACGACGGGACGACACTTCGGCATGGGGCGGAGGAGGATAGCTCCGAAGCCTGAAGCGAAGGAGGTGCTCCGTCAGCTCTTTATCGACAATGCCTTCTATCTGCTAGCGCATCGAGAGCGCATACTGCAGGATAGTCGTATGTTTCTCACGCCCATCGTGGCGCACAATGGCTTGGCCTATACGGGTACGTCAGGCTTTCACCATCCGACTATCGGCATCTATCTAGAGTGGTGGAGTCATTGCTTAGGCACTATGGTGATCTCTGATAGTGGCCGTATGAGTCTCGTCTATCAGATTGCGGGGAGTCCGCTCTCGGGGTCTAATAGCTGTGGTCAACTCTATGAGAGTGGTGAGTCGGCTCCTATACAGCTCTCTGGCTTTTCCAAATACTGGCAGTCGCTGATGCAGATCAACACGCGCTACGACGAAGCTAAGCAGATCTACCAGGCCTATACGCTCCAAGAGCTACTGGATATCCTACATGAGGAGGATGGCGGGGAGAAGGACTTCACGACCAATGTGAGAGAACGCTTCTTCCGACATCGTATAGAGCAACTGACCGAGCGGGTAAAGCATCACTACAGGGAGGAACGGAGATGGAGATATAAATATGAGCATGCGGTGCTACGGCTGCATGACAGTGAGGTGCGCCAGATCTACGCCGACTATGAGGATCTAGAACAGCGGGTGAAGGCGCAGATCGAGGAGCTGAGACGACAGAAGCAGAGCTTGAAGCGGCAGCTCCGGAGCGAGCAGCTGGCACCTCGTAGCTATCAGTTTGCCCTCAAGCCACTAAACAAGCAGATCGATCAGCTAAAGAGTCAGTTGTATGGCTTCGAATACAATGTCAAAGAGCGATTTAGTGATGAGAGGATGATAAGCATCCAGGATATATGCGCCTATGTCGAGAACAAGGATAAGGAGGAAAGTGACACAACTAATAACTACTAAAGCTATGATTATAACGACAGATATACTTGCAGAGCGCTTTGAGGAGTATAACAAGCTATACTTTGATGATGAGCTACCTACGCCAGACTTTTTCCTACTGAAGTCATACTCCAAGCTGGGTATGTTTCGCTTCATTGAGATACCCAGTAGACGTAAGATCAAGTATGTGAAGATCCTGATCTCTTGCTACTATGACTGGACAGAAGGGCAGTTGCGGAGCGTACTCGTGCATGAGATGATACACTACTATGTGGAGCGCAACTACTTTCACAATGGTCAACCGCAGCATGGGGAACTCTTTACCAATAAGATGAATGATCTAAATGAGAAGTATGACCTAAACATCGCGGTGGTTACCGATATAAATAAGCTCAAGGTGGCTAAGGGGTCGCCCATACTGCCACGGATAGGGGCCTTCTTTACTACGCTCCGCTAATCAGTTATGGTGCGAGATAAGATGAGCGATATAATGGATCATCAGTTAACCGCCTTAGCGCAGCTCCTCCTAGGCTCTGAGAGCCGTGTGAGGACCTTTGCGCTGGTCACGACAGAGAACTCTGTCGTAGAGCCCTCGGGCTCGCAAGAGCCGACGAGTGGCGGTGATTGTCTGGCGGCCTTCTTGCGCAGCGAACAGTACGCTTACGCAGTCCTAGAGCAACACACGAGGACTGAGGAGACACTCTGCCTGATCTACAACGTGGGGCCAGACGATGTGGGCTTTATCTGGAAGAGGGTCGATCTAGATCGTTTTCTCCTAGTGGAGCTTGCTCCTCTGGGCGACTCGCCTAGGAGTATGACGCTCACCTGCTTTCAGACGCTAGGTAGCGAGGCGGTAAGGGGACGTCCCAATCCTAAGGGGAGCCTTTATAGACAAGTAGGCGAGCGCGTGATCTGTAGGAGTCTGGAGAGCTTTTGCCACGTTTGTGAGTGGCACAGCTTGTCTATCCCTTTTGATAACTTTGCTGAGTCGGTTCGAGCGTTCAACGACTTTATCGATACCCGCTGTCGGCTACACGAGCTGTATGCTCAGCACTACGATTACTTGGTCAAGAAGAGTATGGATACCAAACTGATGCTTCGCTCACACCGTATATGTCGGGCGCAGCTATATGGGACGCACTACGACCTCTTCCTAAGGCAGTGATATCAGAGAAGTCTAATAGTTTGAGATACGAGATATGAAGATTTACTTTAGTCCAGAGTACAGTGGACATGTATATATTGACTGGTCAGCCCATCAAGAGCTGCTATGGGACTCAGTCGTGGTAGACACTGCGGGGCTCATCACGCTCCTGGAGCTACACCTAGGCATCTACCATCAGGGAGATACGAGGCCTGAGCGCATAGCACGCTACTACAATGCGATGAAGCAGTACCTAGCGGAGCATCCCAAGAGTATCTTAGCAGCATCCTTTGGGATCGATGGGCTGAGAGTGGCAAAGCGTTGTCTCTCGCTACGCGATGAGCTGGTGATGGCGGGCTGGCCTGTGGCGGACTCTCATCTGTCTGAGCGACTGGACGCCTTGGCAGAGGTCGAGCAGTACTTTGACTCGCCAGGGCTGGGAGAGCGGCTGACGGCTCTGTTGGCCCGAATAGGCAACTCCTCCATCTGTCAGCAGATAGAGGTGATTATGCCTGTAGAGGTCGAGGTGCTGCCACCACGGATTGGAGCGCTACTCACGATGATGGAGTCTCGTGGCGCTAGTCTCGTGGTGGAGCCCGTAGAGCTGCAGTCTAACCAGTCTAACCTAGCTCTGCTGCAAAGGCTCTTTACAACCGAAGGGAAAGAGCA
>CAMPUN010000059.1 GCA_946997275.1 uncultured Porphyromonas sp. | reverse complement strand
AATCTTGCTTGCAAGATTGTCTAGACTTTGCAGAAAGGATGAAGCGCAAGGCGCTAAGGGTGAGGTCTGAAGGGAGCATACCTCCGTATGTGACCGAAGCCGAATCCCGAAAGCAACACAGCGATTCGCCTTTATGCAACAGTCTCCGTATAGGTACGAGCAGAATAAAGGCAGACCACCGAGACACACTGGGGCGTCTCGACGGTCTGCCTTTGTTAGTTGCTTGCGTTACGATGGCACCGCTGGGGCGACCATCGTAAGTTTGTCTGGAAGCTTACTCGATGATGAGTGGGCGGAAGACTACCTCACCCTCTAGCGAGGTGATGCGTGCTATATAGCGTCCTGCAGGTAGCTGTGCGAGCGCTATCGTGGTGCGCTCACCCGTAGCCTGCGTCGTGGAGAGCATCGTGCCATCAGCAGCAAAGAGCTCGATGGTGCTGCCGACACGTGTGCGGACGGTGACGTAGTCGCTGACGGGGTTCGGGTAGAGAGTCGTCTCTAGGCTTAGCGTAGGAGCCTCTACATCGGTCTTGCCATCCATGGTGACACGTAGCTGGTCTATAGAGAGACCACTTGTTCCATTGACTACGGGTATTAGCGAGAGCTGGATCGTCTTACCCTTGTAAGCAGATAGATCTGCAGAGATGAGTTTCCAGCCAGATTTCTTTGGGCTTTGAGGTTCTAGTAGCTCTACAGGTGTGCCATTGAGCTCAGAGACCATGACCTTGAGCTGATCAGCTCTCGGAGCACCCAAGACGCTCATAATATAGCAAGAGAAGGTTGGCTTTGCGGCATCAGCTGGTATGAGCATAGGTGCGGAGAGAAGCTCGTTCTTGGGCTTGATCTTTTGTGTACCGAAGTGCGCTTCACCATCTTGTACCGTAGCTGAGACAGGTAAGACGGTTCCCCAAGATATGAGGAGGTCAGCACTATTCTCAGCACCTGGCTTATAACTATTATCTGTGAAGCTAAGTCCAAGACGTGCCAAAAATCCGCCTCCCATATAGGAGTCAAAGCCAAATCCGTCGCCGTCGTGATCGATAGATCTCCATCCCTTGTCGAGCTGCTCTTTATTGTCCATGCCACAGAAGAAGGGATAGCTGGAGATAGGCTCAGATACGGTGATGGTTGCCTTGCCTGTGGTGCTACCGTTCTCATTAGTTACGGTAGCCTCAATCTCGTAGGAGCCAACCTTGCTGGCTGCTATCGTGTACTCGGTGTCGGTCACCTTGGTGAGGGTAAGTTCTTTTGGAGCGTTCCATACAACATTGGTGACGGGAACAAGGCTCTCGTAGTTGAGTCTCATCGTGCGGGTCTCTCCGACATAAAGTGCTGTCGGATCTGCAAAACGCACAGCCTTAGGCTTGTCTTTCTTAGTCGCAAAGAGGTCCAAAAGCTCTGCAAACGCCTTGAACTCTGTATCCTTTGTGGCTACCTCTGCTCTACAATCGGTCCACTTATTGCCTGGGCCGATGAGGACTAGCGTAGGAAATGCAACTATTCCGATGTTCAGCATGGAAAACATCTTTTTGTCCGAGAAGACGGGATAGGGGACAGGATTGCCCTTACTGTCCTTAGTCCAGTCACCCTGAGTGTTTCCGCCAGATCCTTTGATTGCACTGATGGTGGACCTTGGATCCGCTCCGACCCAAAAGAGCTCAATTTGATCCGTTCCCTTAGGACCGAACTTGGCATATAGCTCCTCCAAGATACCAGAGGTGTGAAGCCCCCAGCAGGGAGGACACCACACCGCTGAGAAGTCAATCATGATTGCTTTGCCAGACTTGAAGATCTCATCGATGTTGTACTCCTTGCCATTGATGTCCTTGGCAACATACTGTGAAGTAGAGAGCTGGTAAAACCAGTGATTAGTTTGACCAGCTCGGAGCTGTGACGCTCCACTGGCGGTAGAGCTCTCAACGAGCGGGAGATTTGGCGCTACGAGCTGTTGCTGTGCCGTAGCTTGAGTCGCAGGTAGGAGCATGCCTCCAACGAGTGTGATACTTAGCGCTAAGCGAGTAATTAGTTTGTTCATAAGTTATTCTGTTTGACTTGTTGTTGAGCTTTTGCTTTCTAGTTATTTAGTGGGATTACCCCTGAGTGGAGCCTTAGCGACCTCGTAGACCTCGCCAGTCTTGTGGTCGTAGAGGATAGCGACGACGGAGCAGTGATCGGGCACGATGACCTCGCGCTCGATGGCGCTGGTCTTGTCGTAGCTCTGACCGAGCTGGTAAGGCTCCCCGTCAATACCGTTGAGCGTCTGACGGAAGATGTGATTGTGCTGATGATCTGCTTTGAGACCTTCACTGAAGAGCTGAGGAGCTACGATGTCGTCCTCGATGAGCCAGAGCTGTAGGTATAGCTCGGGCGCTGTCCCTTGGGTAGCTGGGTCCAGTGCCTTGGCGGTGCAACGGGTCGTTACCTTTCGGTCGCTTTCGGAGACCTGCAGGTCGATCTTGTAGAGCTGTGGAAGTTCACGTACCGCTTGCATCTCGGCGGGCCACTGAGAAGGACTGGTGTTATAAGTCTTGCCACCATTGCTGGGGAGTGGACGACGATTGAAGGTAGCGACGGGCAAGGAGCCTCCCGCCTGGAGTCGCTCGAAGTAGGTCTTTGCCTCGGGACTATATAGTTCCTTGGGATCAACCTGAGGATCCGTACCGACCCTGGCATTGTTGCTCCCGTGGAGCGCTACGATGACGACCTTGTCCCCATGGGCTTCGGCAACCTTGGTGATCATCTTGGCAGCGCCTGGGCAGTTGCTACAGCGCACACCGCTGTAGTCCTCGATGAGTACGGCGCGTCCCTTGGTAGTCTCCATCTCATTGGGGATGAGTCGCTCGCTCTCTGGCATAGGCTTGCAAGAGACCATGAGGAGCAGGGCTAAAGCAGAGAGGATGGTATAGCGTATAGATAGTTTCATCTCAATGTTATAGTCAAATGCGTGAATGAGGTGGCGGAGCGCTAGAAGGATCCGTTGTAGCTTAGGTATATTCCCTTTGTCTCGGGCATATAGCGGCAGACGCCTCCCGAACAATTAACCCCAGCGCGTGTACGTCCGTAGCCGAGCTGTAGGCGGTGATTGCCCATGGCGTAGGTAAGTGAGCCCATGTAGTAGTGCTCCTTGGTCGCATCTATATTGTACTGATCAGAGAGGGTGAGCATCCAGTTAGGCGCTACGGATAGCTCGGCTAACCCAAAGAGCCAGCTCCCCTCAGCCTGACGACTGTTTAGATATTGTAGCTCGGTGCGTAGCGTGTAGCGCGGAGCTAGTCTGAACTTACCGTCGAGGACGAAGATGTTGCTATAGACGAGCGGGTTATTGATCGCGTGTCCCTCGACCACCAGCTGGTTGTAGATCTGATGATAGTACTCAAAGGTCAGAGAGACCGTACGAGAAAACTTTTTGCTCAGCTCGAAGTTGAAGTCGGAGTAGTAGAGCTCTCCCATCCCAAAGAAGGGATGCTGATATCCGTCTGTGCCGTATAACTTGCTCTCCTCGGCGCCTAGTGGGAGCCGGTCGGTAGCGACGCTCTTGAGTCCTCGTACATGTGCATAGTTGACCCGCAGACTCGTGCCGTACTTACCACCTAGTAGGGTACCTCTCGGGATCGTGTAGCGCACATCTCCCTGGAGTGCCCACTCGCCCTCTGGCTGTGTGGCATAGGGGTAGAGCGCTGCGAGGGTGTAGGTGTGATTAGCGGTAAAAGCTGGCAGGTGATTGATATGAAGTGGCGTACCTACGGAAGAGCGTGCGGAGAGGAAGTTAAAGTTCTCACTACGCTTCGCCTGTAGTAGGAGGCTCAGTCCACGCTGTGAGTAGGAGGTCGAGAGCATGGCTACCGAGCCAGGAGCGTAGATGTAGTGGTTGCTCGCTGTGGGGTCGCTACTCTTGTAAGCGTACTCGCCATTGAGCACCCAGCCCCCGAGTGTAAACTTAGCGCGCCCTCCGAAGGCGTGCACCTGACGGGGCAGGTTGAGCCGCATCGCCCCAGTCATACCAGTGGTCTCTACGGGGATGACTTCATCGCCCTCGACCTTGTTGACATAAGAGCCCCCCAGTGTAAGGGTCATCTGGTGGTCTCTCAGTGCTGGCACCCACTGATGTATCGCTAGCTCGCCATCGCCTCCTGATATGAATCCACGCTCCTTGTGAAAGAGGCGGAAGGAGCGGTCGAAGTAGTTGCGCTGCTGTCCCGTGAAGCCCTTGAGTCGAACTCCGTCGTAGGGGGTGAGGGCTACGTGGACCCCTCGTACGGCATTGTCGATGCCGAGCGTGCGCTCCTCATAGCTGCGGAAGAGGATGCCAGAGCCAAACTGATCGTAAAAGTCTCCCAGCGTCACCTCGCCATACTTGCCTATGAACCCCTTGAGGTGCAGATGCGGTATGCCTCGTCCCTGCTCAGGCTCGTGACCTGGCATCGGGCGGAGCAAGTCTTCGTAGCGTAGTCCCAGCTCAAGGTAGTTGTTGCGCAGCGTGCCCGTGATGTAGCTATTGCCCATCCATGACTCGTGTCCGTTAGCTTTATCGTCTAGGGAAAAGAGCATATCGCTCTGCACGCTAAAGGAAGGCTTGAACTTGTTCCACGCTTTCCACTCGCTCTTGCTCTGCGCAGAGAGAACGGTAAGACCAGCTATAGAGAGCCATGAGAGGAGGCAGAGCCGCTGTACGAAGTGCCGCATAGGTTCAGTGGTAAGTGTCTAAAGAGAGAATGTGTGATAGATGCAGTGTGTCAGAGCGTCCCGCGACTACTCCTCAGAGGCTAGTAGCTCACGTACCTTAGCGATGAGCTCCTGCTCACCACCCTCGGTGTAGCCACTATGAGAGAATGCGACACGCCCCTTGCCATCAATGACGAAGACATGAGGAATCATGTTGACATTCATAGCTCGCTTGAAGTCCCCATTGGGATCTAGGAGCACCTCATACTCAAAGCCTAGGGCATCGACTAGTGGCTTGACGCGGTCAGCGTTTTGCCCCTCATCGATGGAGACAGCGATGAGCTTGACGCCCGTCTCCTCCTGCCAGTCGACGTACTCCTCGTGAATCGCCTTGAGCTCACGCAGACAAGGTTTGCACCAGGTGGCAAAGAATGAGATGATAAAGGGCTTGCCCTCGTTGCTCAGTTCGCTTGTGTTGACCACATTGTTCTGCAGGTCCTTGAGCTCGACCTGAGGTAGCTGTGCCTGTGCTAGGGAGACTACGATGAGGGAGAGTAGTATCGTGAGAATATGCTTCATGTCTGTGTCTGTTAGTCGTGAGTGTAGATTACTTGACCGTTATGGCAAGGTTGACCGTCCAGGAGAGCGTCTCGCCACCATCAGCAGGCTTGAGCTGGATGGTCAAGCGGTTCTTGTAGGTCTCCCCTGCAGGCGTGGTTATATCAATGTGAGCGCCTAGAGATGTCGGCTGATACTTTTCCTTTGGAGGGTAGGCACTCTCCTCATCGTCTGCTAGTAGATCTATAGTATTCCCGAAGTCGGACTGATCTGTAACAGGTAGGCAGTTTTCCCCCAGACAGATAGATCCAGAGATCGGCTGATCAAACTTTAGCGATACGGTATACTTCGTCGTCTTGAGGACGCTAAAGAAGAGCTCTGGCGCATAACTCTCCACATCTTTGGATATAGTGGCGACATAGTCGATGGTCTTCCCTGAGGGATACTTCTTGCCGTCGAGCTTGTTGAGGAGAGTCACGTTTTCCTCCTTAGCGTGGACTACCGTGACGGTGCAGGTAGCCTTCTTGTCACCTGCCTGAGCCGTGATTGTAGCGGTGCCAGGAGCGATTGCCTTGACGACCCCCTTCTCACAGACGGTAGCTACGACAGCATTATCTGTCGTGAAGGTCACCTTAGCATCTGCTGGGGTAACGGAGGCTGTGAGCTGTAGGGTCTCGCCCACTGACAAGTTAGCTGTTGTGGCACTGAGCGTGAGTGCCGTCACCTCGGGTGTCGGCTTGTTTGCATCGGGACCACAAGAAGTCAGGAGAGTTAGCGTCAGAAGAGCTAGAGAGAGATATAAATAAGTTGATTTCATTGGAATGTTTGGTTAGATGAATAGACTCTATCGCCCCAAAGGTAAGAAATCTATCGGAGATCGTAGCTGTTTGTTTGGATTCTTCCAGTCTATTTCAACTTCTCAGGAGGAAGTCTCGATTCTCCACCGAGGCGATGAAAAATTCTTCGGAAGAATGAAGTGAAACTTCGGAGGAATGAAATCATAAGTCCGAAGAGTTTTCTCACGCCTCGGGAGGAAATCAAAAAGAGCCACGGAGGCGTTTTGAAATTCCTCGGAGGAAATGGACGATGGGGCGCTACTAGCGGTAGAGGTAGGTGAGGAGGACGAGGAGACTGGCGAGGAGGGTGACGGCGATGACTATGCGGATGGTGCGACGGAGTGTCTGTGCGGTGACAGGATGGATCGGGGTGCCGATATAGGGCTTCTCGACGAGCATACCGTGGTAGATGTTGGGCCCGCCAAACTGCACCCCAAGAATACCTGCCAGAGCTGACTCGGGATAGCCCGAATTAGGACTGGCATGCTTGCGTGCATCCCGCCATACGGTGCGTACGGCTCGCCGACTCGGAGCCACGAGGAGCATCAGGAGCGCCGTGAGACGAGACGGGATATAGTTCGCAGCGTCATCGAGGATACGTGCAGCAAAGTAGCCGAAGTCTTTGTAGCGCTGGTCTTTGTAGCCGATCATGGAGTCGAGCGTGTTGATCATTTTATAAGCCATCATGAGCGGCACGCCACCCAGAGCGTAGAAAAAGAGCGGAGCGATGACCCCATCGGAGAGATTCTCCGCAAGCGTCTCCAGGACGGCGGTGCGGATCTGCGCAAAGGTGAGCTGCGAGGTGTCACGACCCACGATCCAGGAGAGACGCTTGCG
>CAMPUN010000058.1 GCA_946997275.1 uncultured Porphyromonas sp. | reverse complement strand
CGGGCATGACCGCTCAGGCGACACTCTGTATCACCTACTCACCGATACATACGATCGAGTACTACTCTACGCTAGCCGACAAGCTCATCGAGGCTGGCGCTGACGAGATCTGTCTCAAGGATATGGCCGGCATAGGTCGTCCTCACTTCCTCGGACAGCTGGTCAAGTCGATCAAGTCTAAGCACCCCGACACGATCATTCAGTATCACGGCCACTCGGGCCCTGGCTTCTCCGTAGCCTCTATGCTGGAGGTGTGCGAAAACGGCGCCGACATCATAGACGTTGCCATGGAGCCGATCTCTTGGGGTAAGATCCACCCCGACGTGATCACCATTCGTGAGATGCTCTACGATGCGGGCTTCGACGTACCGGAGATCAATATGGACGCTTACATGCGTGCTCGTACGATGACTCAGAGCTTTATCGATGACTTCCTCGGATATTTCATGGGCTCGACCAATAAGGAGACCTCTTCGCTACTGGTTGGCTGCGGTCTACCGGGCGGTATGATGGGCTCCATGATGGCCGACCTCAAGGGCGTCCACTCAGGTATCAATATGTACCTGCGCAATCACAACGAGCCTGAGCTATCGATCGATGACCTACTGGTCAAGCTCTTTAACGAGGTCGCTTACGTATGGCCACGTGTCGGTTATCCCCCACTAGTTACTCCATTCAGCCAGTATGTCAAGAACATCGCTCTGATGAACGTCTACAACATGACGCAGGGCAAGGGTCGCTGGCTCGCCATAGACCAGAACATGTGGAACATGATCCTCGGCAAGGCTGGGCGTATCCCTGGCAAGATCGATCCCGAGCTCGTGGCTCTCGCTAAGGAGAAGGGACTAGAGTTTTCCGATGCCGACCCACAGCAGTTCTACCCCGATGCGCTGGATGAGTTCCGCAAGGAGATGAAGGAGAACGGCTGGGAGTTTGGTCCTGACGATGAGGAGCTCTTTGAGCTAGCTATGCACCCCGAGCAGTACAGACGCTACAAGAGTGGCGACCTGCGTCGTGAGTTTGAGGCTTCGCTCGCTAAGGCTAAGGCTGACGCACTGGCTAAGAAGGGCTTTGACGAGAGCGACATCAAGAAGGCGATGCGTGCTGGCACGCAGATGATCCCCGCACCGACAACGGGTACCGTACTCTGGGAGGTCGATCCGACAGAGGGCTCGATGGCTCCAGCCACTGGCACGGAGTATGTCACGGGTCAACCTTTCTGCTATATCGAGACCCCATTTGGTCAGATAGATCGTGTCAATACGAACTTCACGGGCAAGCTCATCGAGGTCTGTGTAGGTCAAGGTCAGACCGTCCGCAAGGGCGACGAGCTAGCCTACATCAAGCCTGCCGAAAAGGAGGAGCACTATCCCGACTATCAGCCCCCGATCAAGCGCATTGAGGAGGAGGCCACGACACGTCAGCGTGAGCGCCGTCCTCTAGGACGCTAGGGCGCAAACGAGTCTAATGTAATATGTCGTCTTGCGGACGCACCACTCGGTGCCCGCAAGGCGACATATCACGTCTAGCCCGCTGTAACGACGCAGGGGACGTGTAGCCTTTGAGACGTGTAACCCTTGGGACGTGTAGCCCTGTGTAGGGACGCACGATCTGTGCGTCCGTCCCCGTTAAAACCTCAACGCTGTAACCTTTGATACAACGGACGCACAGATCGTGCGTCCCTACAGCCGTTACTCGTCCCGTGCGTCCGTTGTGTCAAAACGTTATCCGTCAAGACCACTCAGACACTACAGAAGCAGGCTCCCTGGTACGTACCAGAGAGCCTGCCTTTGTTTTTACCGTCTAGCTCTACTATGAGAGGTAGTTCAGGTTTAGGTTGCTCTAATTAGAAGCGATAGCCTAGACCTACGTATAGGTTCATATTGTAGACTTCGCCCATCTCGCGGAAGCAGGTGTTGAGCAAACTGCGCTCGAAGCCAAGATTGAGACCAAACTGACGATACTCGAAGGCACCCTGCACACCGAGACCAAGATCGAAAGGCTTGAGCGACTTGCTTTTTGTATCGTAGGGCTCAATGGTCTTTTCCGTAGCTTCTTTGCTTGGGTCAGACTTCTGGGAGCTGGGTGCGTCAATATCTACCCGTGTGGTAAGCTTGCCGGCCATGCCGTAGGCGAGCCAAGGACCAGCCTGTAGCGAGAGTGTTATATCTGAAGAGATAGGCACGCGATACCCAACATGTAGCGGCACCTCGACATTGTGTAGCCAAAGGGTGTTTGTAGTTGTAATGGTTGCAGAGACGTCTCTAGAGATTTCTTTCTCCACGACATCTACGCGCTTGAAGCCACGACTGAGGAAATAGAGGCCAGGATTGAAGTAAAAGCCGTTTTTGATGCCCAGTTCGACACCGACACCAACGCGGTAACCCATGAGCATGTCGACATTTGTCGGAAGCTTATCAAACTTCAAGACTTGCTGTGAGCAGTTAACGCCAGCCTCTAGCTTGACAGAGGGGCGCATTTGAGCTGTTGCGAGCGTAGTAGCTGCGAGCAGCGTGACGAGTGATAGAATTACCTTCTTCATAGTAAATAGGGTTTGTGTGATACAAAAGGGCGACCCGCTCACAAGTTGAGTAGGTCGCCCCATAAGCTTCATTAGAGAAGTCGATTTAGGTCGCTCTAATTAGAAGCGATAGCCTAGACCTACGTAGAAGTTCATGTTGTTGACCTTCACATTCTCAACAGCGGAGGTGTTGAGTAGACCATACTCGAAGCCTAGGTTAAGGCCGAGCTGACGATACTCAAAGCCAGCCTGCATACCGACACCTAGATCGAAAGGCTTAAGCGTAGCAGGGATAGTTACACCAGCGACCTTAGACTCCTTATATGGGTTGTTGTCACGCTTGTTGAGCTCGTCAACAACCTTCTTTGAAAGGTCAGCAACAGTACCCTCGCCAGTTGCCTTGTAAACGTTCTTACCAAGGAAGCCGTAAGAGAACCAAGGACCAGCCTGGATAGAGACAGCCATACCAGGAGCGATAGCTGCGCGGTATCCTACATGTACAGGGATCTCAACGTTGTGGAGCCAAAGAGTAGCATCTACCTTAGCACCCAGCGCCTCTGTAGCTGCACTCTTAGCACCACGGCTGAGGAAGTATACGCCAGGATTGACGTAGAAGCCGTCTGTGATGCCGAACTCGACACCGACACCTGCGCGGTAGCCGATCATCATCTTGCCGTCCTGAGACTGATCTCCGACCTTAGCGGTCTGGTTAGCGAAGTTAGCACCAGCCTCTACCTTGATAGCGGGGCGCATCTGAGCTGTAGCTAGCGTAGTAGCTGCGAGCATCGTAACGATTGCGAGAATTACTTTCTTCATTGTTAGTTGATTGATTATAGGTTAGTTAATTAGTTAAGTTTTTCTCTTTGCGGGACTCCCACGCTTCGCCAGATACGCTTATCTAGCCGTGTGGAAGCGCCTTCCCAATGGCAAATATACAGAAAAACAATTACCGCGCAAGTATTCTCGACTACACAAGTCTAATAAGTAGCTCGCTGTAGGAACACTTGGGGCGTAAAAGAGTCGACGATCCCGAAGGTTTCGGCGTAAACAAAGAGACGACCACACGGATTACTCCACGTGGTCGTCAGACGTTGGCGCCTTACTTCGATATGCTAGGCGAAGCGAGGGCGTGTATGCTATAGATTGGGATTGACCGTGTGCCAGTCAGCGACAGCGGGGATGATGCCCATCTGTATGATCTGGTCACGCATAGCCTGTAGGTGCTCGTAGCTCTTGTCGAGAGCTGCCTCTTCGTCGGGTAGCCCCTTGACCTCCTTATAAGCTACACCGTCACGTGTGATGGTGGTCTCACGAGCCATCATCACATTCTTGTAACGGCTGTCACGAACGAAGCAACCAGCTGGCCAGCGGAAGGGCTCGCCACCCATAGCCGCGCGTATCATCTCAATGGATACGTAGGCTGGGCTCTGGAAGCTAGAGCGACCACGCAGAGCGATGATGTTGGCACCGCCCTTGATGACGCGTTGCTGGAGTGCAGCCCAGTCGTCGTGTGTCAGCCGGTCTGTGCCGATGAGGTCTGTGAGCGGGGTGCCGTCGACACGAGCGGTGCTGGCGAAGACAGCCATCTGCTCACCGTGACCTCCATAGGTGCGGGTATTGGTTACCTGGCTCTGCTGGAGACCAAAGTGCTTGGCGAGTTCGCTCTGCAGACGTGTGCTATCGAGCGCTGCGAGGGTGGTCACCTGCGAAGGCTTTAGCCCTGAGTGAATGAGCGTGACAAGACCGGTGATGTCAGCTGGGTTGAAGATGATGACCACGTGGTGCACGTCGGGGCAGTACTTCTTGATGTTGCGTCCTAGCTCAGCAGCGATCTCAGAGTTCCCCTTGAGTAGGTCTTCGCGGGTCATGCCCTCTTTGCGAGGAGCACCGCCCGATGAGACGATATACTTAGCCCCTCGGAGAGCCTCAGCGATGTCTGAGGTGAAGGTGAGGTTTAGCCCCTCGAAGCCACAGTGGCGCATCTCCTCCCAGACGCCTTCGAGTCCCTTGGCAAAGGGGTCGTAGAGGCAGATGTTTGGAGTAAGGTGCATCATGGCAGCGGTCTGCGCCATGTTTGATCCGATCATACCAGCAGCGCCGATGAGGACCAGTTTGTCTTGCGTTACAAAGTTCATAGTGCTTATTTAGTCTGTATTGAAATTGTCAGCTTGTTGCGTTGCGCCCCTATTAATAAAGAAGAGAGACTGGGAGGAAAGCTTTGCGACCCTACAGGTCTGACTGCTCACACCCCCAATCTCTCCACTAAGCTATCGCTTCTACGGGTTTGCGCTTATCGGCTTACGCCTCGTAGCGACGTGCGATCTCCTTCCAGTCAATGATAGACCATAGGTCCTTGACGTGATCAGCACGGCGATTCTGATAAGTGAGGTAGTAAGCGTGCTCCCATACGTCGAAGCACATCAGCGGCTTGAGACCCTTGCGTAGTGGGTTACCAGCGTTAGGCTCCTTCTCGATAGAGAGCTTGCCCTTGTCGTCGCTAGCTAGCCAAGCCCAGCCTGAACCAAAGAGTGAGGTGCAGGCATCGTTGAAGGCTGTCTGGAAAGCTTCAAAGCTACCAAAGTCGCGCTTGATAGCGTCAGCGAGCTTGCCCTCGGGGTGCCCACCAGCGTTTGGTGCGAACTGGAGGAAGTACATGTTGTGATTCATCACCTGACCAGCCTGATTGTAGAGCTTGCCCTCAGCCTTGCGAACGATCTCCTCAAGAGAGGCGTCCTTAAGGTCTGAGTCGGGCAGGAGCTTATTGAGCGTGTCGACATAGCCCTTGAGGTGCTTGCCGTGGTGATACTGAATCGTCTCAGCGCTGATTACTGGCTCGAGCGCATCGTTTGCATAGGGGAGCTTTATTAGTTCGTGTGTCATATTGCTTTATCTGTTTACTTTAAGTGTGACATGTGCAACTCTAGGTCTTAGCCTAGACTGCGTCACAAAGGTATACAAAACGAACCACAAAAACAAGTCCCCACAGGACGCAGGGCTGACGCATTATAGACACTCTGCTAGGAGTTGCCTAGGACGATAACCGAGGAAATCCCAAATAGCTCCGTGGAAAACAGAAATTCTTCACCGAGGCAAGAAACAAAACTTCGGAAGAATGAGATGAAACTTCGGAAGAATGAGATCAAAAGTCCGAAGAGTTTTTCCGTCTCTCACTGGAAAATAAAAGATTTCCACGGAGGAATTCACGATTTCCTCCGTAGAGACTAGTTCATTTGTATAAGGCGTCTGCCCTGCCACAGGACGAAATCAGAGGGCGGCCTCCTTGAGGCGCTCGGTATTCTCAGCAACGATGAGCGCGTCGATGATCGGCTGCAGGTCGCCACCGAGGACGCCTGGCAGGTTGTGCACGGTCAGACCAATGCGGTGATCGGTGACACGCCCCTGAGGAAAGTTGTAGGTGCGGATCTTTGCCGAGCGGTCGCCCGTCGAGACCATCGTCTTACGACGAGAGGCGATCTCGTCGATATACTTCTGATGCTCCTTGTCGTAGATGAACGTGCGAAGGCGAGAGAGCGCACGCTCCTTGTTCTTCGGCTGGTCGCGCGTCTCGGTACACTCGATCGTTATATCCTCCACGACGCCCGTATTGGGGTTGCGCCACGGATAGTGAAGGCGTACGCCTGACTCCACCTTGTTGACATTCTGCCCACCAGCGCCACTGGAGCGGAAAGTGTCCCACTTGATCTCACCCTCGTTGATGTTGACCTCAAACTTGTCTGCCTCAGGCAGTACCGCCACGGTCGCTGCCGAGGTGTGGATACGTCCTTGCGTTTCCGTCTGCGGGACGCGCTGCACACGGTGCACGCCACTCTCATACTTAAGCGTACCATAGACGCCCGTACCTATGACATTGAGGACGATCTCTTTGTAGCCTCCCGTACCACCCTCGGTGTAGCTACTGACGGTGACGTTCCACCCCTTGGTCTCGCAGTAGCGCGAGTACATACGGAAGAGATCTCCCGCAAAGAGCGCCGCCTCGTCACCGCCCGTCCCAGCGCGTAGCTCTAGGATAGCGTTCTTGTCGTCCTCAGGGTCGTTCGGTAGGAGGAGTAGCTTGATCTCTTCCTCCATCTTAGGGATCTCCTCCTTAGCCTCAGCGAGTAGTTCGCGCGCCATAGCCTTTAGCTCCTCATCGCTGTCGTTGTCCTGGAGGGTGCTCTCGGCCTCCTCCTGCTGGGTCAGGAGTTGCTTGTACTGCGCCCCAGCCTTGAGGATCTCTCCGAGATGAGTGTACTCCTTGCTCAGGGTGGCAAAGCGCCTACCGTCGGCGATGACGCTAGGGTCTGTGATCAATGTCTCTAGCTCCTCGTGGCGCGCCACCAGAGCTTCTATGCGGTTGAGTAAATCGTTCATATAGGTCTGCTAAGTGATGTAAGGG
>CAMPUN010000057.1 GCA_946997275.1 uncultured Porphyromonas sp. | reverse complement strand
TTGTCAACGTAATTGCCAGAGCTCTAAGCTATGACGCTGAGGATCGATTCCAAACAGCAGAAGAGTTTGCGAGAGCCATCGAGGGTAAGGTAAAAGTCGAACCTTCTAGCCAGCGACTACAACGATCTCAGCCTGACGAGGCATCAAGACGATCTACTAAACCTATGCAAGCTCAGGGACCAGGCTTTGCAGCGATTGCAGGTATGGAGGAGCTCAAGCGACAGATGCAAGAGGAGGTCATAGAGCCACTACACAATCCTGAGAAGTACCACCGCTATGGAGTAACAATACCCAACGGCATGCTCCTCTATGGTCCTCCAGGCTGTGGCAAGACTTTCTTTGCCAAGCACTTTGCCGAGGAGGTCGGCTTTAACTTTAAGTTTATCACACCAGCCACCCTAAAGAGTAAGTATGTC
Organism: uncultured Porphyromonas sp.; assembly: GCA_946997275.1. Classification (GTDB taxonomy): domain Bacteria; phylum Bacteroidota; class Bacteroidia; order Bacteroidales; family Porphyromonadaceae; genus Porphyromonas. The sequence goes on along the minus strand of CAMPUN010000057.1, from coordinate 6,539 downwards.
AATGCGACACAGGAGAATATAGCTAGCCTATTCAAAGAAGCTATAGAGCAAGCCCCCACAATCATCTTCATTGATGAGATGAATGAACTAGTCCCCAATCGAGACAATGCCGATGTGCATGAGATGTCTCGAAGTGCAGTCAATGAGATGCTAGCTCAGATGGATCAGACAGGAGAGAAAGGTGTATTTGTGATCGGTGCTACCAACTATCCTAACATGATAGACCCCGCCATACTACGTGCAGGGCGACTAGACAAGAAGTATTACATAGGAGTACCTGACCAGGCCGCTAGGAGCGCACTATTTAAACTTTATCTAGAGAATCGCCCCTACGACTTCGGGCTTGACTACGAGCATCTAGCTAGACTCACCGAGGGATACGTCTCTGCTGACATCCAGATGATCGTCAATGATGCCTCAAGAGAAGCCTTACACCAAGAGAGTAAGATTACGATGCAAATACTGGAGGCTACAATTGCTAATACAAAGCCCTCTCTCAGCGAACAAGAGCTGAAAAAGTATGAACTGATCCGAGCTGAAATGGATCGAGAGCTACCACAACAACGAAGTAGACCACGCATAGGATTTAAGGACTAAGCAATAGACAGTAACTATGACACTAGCAGAACTATACTTAAAGACCATCTTCAGCTGCATAGCCTGCGATGGAGAGATAGCACCCGAAGAGATTCAGATGGTTAGAGAGATCTCCCAGGTCGAGGATCTCTTCCAAGGTCTAGACGTAGAGAAGATTATAAACGGCTGGATTGCAGACATCAATGAGATAGGAGCTACCTTCCTCCAGAGGTTTCTCAAAGAGATTGACTCGGTAACGATGAGTGATGACGAGCAGCTGACACTGGTCTCTCTTGCCTTCAAGGCAATTGAGGCGGACAACGTGATTGAGTATGCCGAGATCAAGTTCTTCAAAAAGATCCGCAAGAACCTATCTATCAGTGACGATTATATCTTAGCCACACACCCCGACAAAGAGATCTTTTTACTACAAGACATCCATGAGCCAGAGGATCTGATTTGGGATACCAACACACACTTTGATCTCATAAACATTGAGCAACTAAGCTCTCGTTAATGTTGCCTTAAGAATAATTAGTGAGGTCGCTGGGCGAGGCGGCAGAGGCGTAGCTTGACGCGGTGTGCTTGGTGGTGAAGCTGGCGCCAGAGGCGTTTGTGGAGCGACGTGGCCGTGAGACGAGCGATCAACGAGTCTAATGGCTCTGCATTGATTTGCTCGAAGAAGAGCTGGCGCTTCGGTGGCTCCGCGACACTCTGCTCGATTGAGGGATTACCCGCCAAAGCACTCGCATAGCTCGTCTCCTGAGAGCGGCAAGTGAGCTCGGACGAAAGACTATTACCCGCCACGGCACTCGCATAGCTCGTCTCCTGAGAGCGACAAGTGAGCTCGGACCAGAGGCGTCGCCCCTGTGCGCTGTGGATCAGCACGACGCTCGTGCCTTTGTTCTCGTCCAGCGCTCGATCTAGATCGGGGCAAGTGCGCTCCACGCCCCAGTAGTCGCCCAGCGTCAGGTCGCTCTGACTGCGGCCCCCCTTCGCCATGCAGGCGTAGCAACTAGGGCGCAAGTAGAGGTCGTGCAGGAAGCCCCGCATATAGATATTGTCTCCGTAAAACTGTCGCACGCCCTCCCCCTCAGTGCTTTGTACCACAAAGTCATAGCGTCGCCATCCCGAGACCGACTTATCGCGAAAGGAGATCCCCGTGATCTCTCCCTGCCCTGCTCGCAGTGTCGTCAGATACCTTTGCCACACCATCGGTGAGGGTACGCCGTGGCAGACCACATCGACCGTTGTCAAGTTGTCGTAGGCACGCCCGAGGTAGTGGACCAGCCCTTTGATCTGACAGGGAGTCCCTGTGAAGAGGACGGGTCGTCCCTCTTTGAGAAACAGCTCCGCCCGCTGATAGCTATCTCCGATACGGCTCTGCAGGTACTTACTACCCCGAAAAGGAGCCAATCCCTCCACCGTCTCTGTGTAGTCGTGGCAGACGCCCCAGGTCTCATCAAATCGCGCCCCAAAGACCACGCCCCCACGATTTAGCGTTTCCTCAGCAAGCAGTGTAAAGAGCCCTCCGGACGAACTCGCCTCGCGGAGCCCTTCGTCCGTAGCACATGCGGCATAGACAGCCAGTGGCTCACGAGGCGCGCCCAGCTCCATAAAGGGGCAGACCCGCTCACACTTATGACACTCGATGCAACGCTCCAGATCGACGACTGGATAGCCAAAGCCCTCCTCGTCACGCTCCAGTCGTATGCACTCCTTGGGGCACACCTGTCGGCACGCCTCGCAGCCACAGCAGCGCTTCTTGTCCTCTATCTGTATCATCGTGTCTCAGTCTCTAGTGCACTACAAAGGTAGAGAAAGCAGATTACACGGACGATTAAGGGCGTATTTGGACAAGTTTCTGTATCTTTGCGAACATATCTTATACGAAAGCTCCAATGAAGAAACCGTTTAAGGAATACCAGTCTGCCGACTTCGCACAGATCAACCAGGAGATGCTAGCTCTGTGGGAGAAGGAGCAGCTCTTCCACCGCTCGCTACACCAGCGTGAGGATGCACCGCTATTCACCTTCTACGAGGGTCCCCCCTCGGCCAACGGGATGCCTGGCATACACCACGTCATAGCGCGCTCTATCAAGGATATCATCTGTCGCTACAAGACAATGCACGGCTACCGTGTAGATCGTCGTGCCGGCTGGGATACGCACGGTCTGCCCGTGGAGCTGGGTGTCGAGAAGAAGCTCGGCATTACCAAGGATGCGATCGGTAAGACGATCTCTGTCGCTGAGTACAATCAGACCTGCCGCAAGGAGGTGATGAAGTACACCGCCGAGTGGGAGTCGCTGACCAAGCAGATGGGTTACTGGGTCGACATGGAGCACCCCTACGTAACCTACAAGAATAAGTACATCGAGACGCTCTGGTACCTCCTCAAGGAGCTATACAAGAAGGGGTTACTATACAAAGGTCTATCCATACAGCCCTACAGTCCTGCCGCTGGTACGGGACTGAGCTCGCACGAGCTAAACCAGCCAGGGTGCTATCGTGATGTCAAGGATACGGTCTGTACCGCACAGTTTCGCATCATCGATGCGCCCGAGTCACTTCGTGGGCGTGGCGAAAGCTTTTTCCTAGCTTGGACCACCACGCCATGGACGCTTCCGTCCAATACGGCTCTCTGCGTGGGGCCTTCGATCGAGTACTGCGCCGTGGAGACGTTCAACCCCTACAGCGCTATGCCGATTACGGTGGTACTCGCTACGGCGCTCCTAGGCAGTTACTTCGACGCTGAGAGCGAGGTGAGCGAGCTCCCTGAGACGTGGGACAAGGAGACTTACAAGAAAGCTCCCTGGCACCGCCTATCGACTTGCAAGGGTAACGACCTCGTGGGCATTCACTACGAGCAACTCATCCCGTGGGTCAATCCTGGCGAAGGTGCCTTCCGAGTTATCCCTGGCGACTATGTCAGCACTGAGGATGGTACTGGTATCGTGCACATTGCGCCGACCTTCGGAGCAGACGATGAGCGTGTCGCCAAGGCGGCGGGCGTTCCTCCTCTTCTAATGATTGACAATAAGGGGCAGCAGCGTCCGATGGTCGACCTGAAAGGTCGCTTTTACAAGATTGAGGCACTGGATCATCAATTCCTCAAGGAGTCGGTCAATGTGCCTCTCTACGACACCTACGCTGGGCGCTATGTCAAGAAGGATTACGATCCCAAGGACACCCCTGACAAGGAGACCCTAGACGTAGATATATGCGTCATGCTCAAGCATGAGAACCGCGTCTTCCGAGTCGAGAAGCATACGCACAACTATCCCCACTGCTGGCGCACGGACAAGCCTATCCTCTACTATCCGCTAGATAGCTGGTTCATCCGCTCTACAGCGTGCCGCGAGGAGATGATGCGCCTCAATGAGACGATCGACTGGCATCCCGCAGCGATCGGTGCAGGACGCTTCGGCAAGTGGCTGGAGAACCTCCAAGACTGGAACCTCTCCCGTAGTCGCTACTGGGGTACTCCCCTACCTATCTGGCGTACCGAGGATGGCGATGAGGAGATCTGCATCGGCTCTGTTGAGGAGCTTTACAAAGAGTGCGAACGCGCAGTGCATGCTGGCGTCATGTCGGCCAATCCGCTCGCAGGCTTTACGCCTGGCGACTACAGCGAGGAGAACTATGACAAGATCGATCTGCACCGTCCCTATGTTGACGAGATCACACTCGTGGCTCAGGATGGCAAGCGTCCGATGCGTCGTGAGAGCGACCTGATCGACGTATGGTTTGACTCGGGCTCTATGCCCTTTGCGCAGGTGCATTACCCCTTCGAGCATCGCGAGGAGGTCGAGAGTGGAAAGGTTTTCCCGGCCGACTTCATCGCTGAGGGCGTGGACCAGACACGTGGTTGGTTTTTTACGCTCCACGCTATCGCTACGATGACGCAGGGGAGCATAGCCTTTAGAAATGTCCTCGTCAACGGGCTCGTCCTCGACAAGGATGGCAACAAGATGAGCAAGCGTCTGGGTAATGCGGTCGATCCCTTTGGGGTCATCCAGCAGTATGGCTCAGACCCCCTCCGCTGGTACATGATCACCAATGCCAATCCGTGGGAGAACATTCGCTTTGACCCGAAGGGTGTCGAGGAGGTGAGTCGCAAATACTTCGGCACGCTCTACAACACTTACCAGTTCTTCGCCCTCTATGGCAACTTGGACGGCTTCGATCCTGCCGTGGCTCAGATCCCCTATGCGGATCGTCCTGAGATAGACCGCTGGATCCTCTCGCGTCTCAACTCACTCATCAAGGAGGTGGACGGCAAGCTGGCAAGCTACGACCCGACGCCTGCGGGACGTGCCATCGAAAACTTTGTCACAGAGCATCTAAGCAACTGGTATGTGCGTCTCTCTCGCAAGCGCTTCTGGGCGGGCTCTATGACGGACGACAAACTGAGTGCCTATCAGACGCTCTACCAGTGTCTCTCAGTAGTGGCTCAGCTGATGGCGCCCATTGCGCCCTTCTACGCAGATAGGCTCTACCGTGACCTGCACGAGGAGTCTGCATCGGTGCACCTATCCGACTATCCCGTAGCTGACGAGGCGCAGATAGACCTAGACCTGGAGCGCAGCATGGAGCTCGCTCAGATCTACTCGACTCTGGTCCTCTCCCTGCGTCGCAAGGTCAATATCAAGGTGCGTCAACCGCTTAGCGCTATCATGCTACCGGTCAATGACCCGGCGGACAAGGTTCATATGGAGCAGGTACACGACCTATTGCTCAGCGAGGTCAACGTGAAGGACATTCGCTTTGTCGATCCCTCAGACTCGATCTGGGTACGCACGGTCAAGCCCGACTTCAAGGCTCTAGGTCCTAAGGTGGGCAAGAATATGAAAGCGCTGGCAGCTCAGATCAGTACGCTCTCTACTGAGCAGATCAATGAGCTGGAGCAGACGGGTCAGCTCACCCTGACGGTCGGTGATCAGCCTATCGTGGTCGATCTCGGGGATGTACAGATCATTGCTCAGGATATCCCTGGCTGGACGGTCGCCAACGAGGGTCGTCACACGGTAGCTCTAGACATCACGCTCACGCCCGAGCTCATAGCAGAGGGCACGGCTCGTGAGTTTGTCAACCGCATACAGAACCTCCGCAAGCAGTCTGGCTACGAGGTCAACGATCACATCGAGCTCCTCGTGATGGCGCCCGATGAAGTTGTAGAGGCGCTCCGTACTCATCAGGAGTACGTCCAGACGCAAGTACAGGCCGACACGATCGACTACTCCGAGGTACTCAGCGATGCCGAGGAGATCGACCTGGACGGCACCTTGATAGCGGTACAAATTAGCAAAGTATAAACACAATTCACGGCGTCTGTAGGCGATCAAGCTTTCGCACCAGAGAGACTTCGTCTACAGCGCACTAATAGATTTACAGATAGTATGGAAGATAGCAGCAAGAAACGATACAATCCGGAGGAGCTCGAAGAGTTTCGCATACTCATCGAGAAGAAGATCGCTCAGGCTCGTGAGGATCTCAACATGCTCCGTGCTGAGAATGCCAACGACATCAGCGACACGACGCCCACCTACAAGGATCTAGACGAGGGAGCTATCACGCAGGCTCGTCTTGAAAACGATGCACAGGCACAGCGTCTGCAAGACTTCATCGAGAAGCTCGAGGCAGCTCTCCTACGTATCCAAAACGGCACCTACGGCATCTGCTCTGTCACGGGCAAGCTCATACCCAAGGAGCGTCTCCGTGCGGTACCTCATACGACCAAGAGCATCGAGGCCAAGCTCAATCGCGACAAGCTTAAGTAAAGTCAGTCATCTCCTTTATGACTCGTACTAGCCAGCGCCACTGGATTGTCGCAGGGCTCATTCTGCTCCTTATTGTCATAGATCAGGTTGTCAAGATCTGGATCAAGACACACATGTACGTCGGTCAGGAGTATCATATCTTTGACTGGTTTCGCATCTACTTTGTAGAGAACCGTGGCATGG
>CAMPUN010000056.1 GCA_946997275.1 uncultured Porphyromonas sp. | reverse complement strand
CTACGCAGACCAGGTAAACCCCGTCCGCATAGGGTGTCAGGTCAATCTGTAGCACTCCTCGGCTATCCGCACGACCCGCATAGAGCCGTTCGCCAGTCATGCTATGTAGCGTCACCTCGCTAGCAGGAGCTACACCCTCCACGACCAAATGGTCAGTCGCTGGATTCGGGTAGAGCTGGGTCTGCTGCGTGACCGTCGTCTCCACGCCCGTGTGATCCACAAACGTTGCCTTGACCTCCGTCGCGCCTTTGACCACAAAGCTCTTCGTTGCAAGGATATCCTTCCCGTTAGCCGTCAGAGCTATCAACTCACATTGCGCATTCTTGCCTGTAGCCTTAACCGTCAGAGTCGTACCATACGGCACCGCCTTGAGGTCCACTGGCTCAACGATCGTAATCTTGCCATGCTCATTGCTGGTCAGCGTGACCGCAAAGGTCTGCTGAGTAAAGATCGCCTTGATCCTCGTATCCCCAGTCACCTCAACACTCTTGGTGGAGCGGATGTCAAAGCCGCCAGCAAGGAGTGCCTTCAACTCGTACCCCTCGGCGGGTGTCGCTATGATCGTTAGCTTCGTACCATACGGCACTGCCTTCAGATTGTCCGCACCCGTAGCATCGAGCACCCCTTCACCCTCTTTATCTAGTGTGACTACAAAGGTCTCCTGAGCAAAGGTCGCCTTGATGGTTAGATTCTCCGTAACCACCACCTTCCTTGTCGCGAGGATGTCCTTACCGTTAGCTGTGAGAGCGGTCAACTCATACCCTTGCTTAGGCGTAGCAACGATCGTCAGCTCAGCACCATAAGGCACTGCCGTGAGATCCTCCGCACCAGTCGCATCGACCTTCCCCTCGCCATCGTGGGTCAGTGTGACAGCAAAGTGCGCCATGCTAAAGGTTGCCCGAATCTCCGTTGCACCCTTCACAACAAAGCTCTTGGTTGCGAGGATCTCCTCCCCATTGGCGGAGAGAGCGCTCAACTCATATCCCGTTTCAGGTGTCGCCGTGATCGTCAGAGTCGTACCGTACGGTACAGCCTTCAGGTCTACCGGCTCAGCGATCTCAATCTTTCCATGCTCACAGCTGGGTAGCGTCACCGCAAAGGTCTGCTGCTTAAAGATCGCCTTGATTCTCGTATCCCCAGTCACCTCAACACTCTTGGTGGAGCGAATGTCAAAGCCACCAGCAAGGAGAGCCTTCAACTCGTACCCCTCGGCTGGTGTCGCTATGATCGTTAGCTTCGTACCATACGGCACCGCCTTGAGGTCGTCGGCGCCCGTAGCATCAAGCACACCCTCGCCCTCCTTATCTAGTGTGACCGCAAAGGTCTTCTTAGCGAAGGTTGCCTTGATCGTTGTGTTCTCCGTTATGACCACCTTCCTTGTCGCGAGTATATCCTCTTTATTGGCAGTGAGAGCAGTCAGTTCGTAACCCATCTTAGGTTGCGCCGAGATGGTCAGCTCAGTACCGTAGGGTACAGCGCTCAGGTTATCATACCCCTTGGCTACCAGCAGTCCTTCCGCCTCTTGCGTCAGCGTGACAGCGAAGTGTTGCTTCGTAAAGGTCGCCTTGACCTCTGTGTCGCTCTTTACAACAAAGCTCTTGGTTGCGAGAATATCCTCCCCATTGGCAGTGAGAGCGGTCAACTCATAGCCCGTCTCTGGCGTTGCCGAGATTGTCAGAGTCGTACCGTACGGCACAGCCTGCAGGTCTACCGACTCAGCGATTTCAATCTCTCCATGTGCACTCTTCGCTAGAGAAATTGCAAAGGTCTTCTTCCTAAAGGTTGCCTTGATCTTCGTATAGCCAGTGACCTCGAAGCTCTTACTCTCTAGGATGTCAAACCCATTTGCCGTGAGAGCTGCCAACTCGTACCCCTCGGCGGGCGTCGCTGTGATCATTAGCTTCGTACCGTAGGGCACCGCCTTCAGGTCGTCTGCACCCGTAGCGATGACAGAGCCCTCGCCCTCATGGGTCAGTGAGACACCAAAGGAGTCTGTCTCCCGGCCTCCGTAATACTCCCATGCTTCTGTCGATCTATTGTAGCCCAGAGGAGTCCACCCTTTATTTGCCACTATCGCAACGTCAGACTTGAGACAGACATTACCTTCGATAGAGTCCTTTACCACAACATAGAACTTTGATTTCTGTCTCCAATCCGTTTTTGGTAAGCTGTTAACCAGCTTCGTCATCTCAGCTCCCTTGATTTGATTGTTGGAGCACTCCAGTTCCATCAGGTCACTATTGTGCGAGAGATCTAAGCTGGTCAGCCGATTGTCGTTGCAGTAAAGCCATTTCAAAGCACTGTTCTGCGATAGATCCAAACTGGTCAGTTGATTATTCCTACAGTAAAAACCTTCCAAAGCACTGTTCTGTGATACGTCCAAGCTGGTCAGTTGATTGCCATCGCTGTAAAGACTTTTCAAAGCAGCATTCTGCGAAATGTCCAAGTTGGTCAGTTGGTTGTCGCCACAGGAAAGGAGTGCCAAGACACTGTTTTGCGACACGTCCAAGCTGGTCAGTTGATTCTTATGGCAAACAAGTCTTTGCAAGGCTCTATTCTGTGACACATCTAAGTTTTTCAACTGATTTCCCCAGCAATCCAGCCGAGTCAAAGAGGGACAACCCGACACATCTAAGCTGGTCAGTTCACTATCCTCGCACCTCAGTGCCGTCACATTCCCTCGAAGAGTAATCGTTTGTCCAGGCAGGATCTGATAAGTTGTACTACCATCTGACTGGAGTATCTCTTTGACCCCCTTTAGAGTCACAGGACCATTTGCTCTGAAGAGAAGTGTGATAGGCTCTCCGACAGCCCTTGCCGTAGTCATCGTGATAACACCATGCCCCACAGGTTGATTTAGGTCTACCCCTTCGTATGGAGCTAACTTTAAGCCGTTATACTTAAATCCTCTATTTACCTCTTTTAGCGGGGTCCAATTCTTCGCACGAGCTGTTGCTACGTTTTCTTTCGAGCAATTGTTCCACTCGTTGTCAGAGCTAGATACAGCTACAAAGTACCCTCCTGAGTAGCTATTGCGGTCGCTATATTGGCCATGATAGTCGCCAATACAAGTAGGTAGACCAGCCACAAGACGACTCATAGCTTCGCCCTTAATTCGATTGTTTGAGCAGTCCACGTAGCGCAAGTTGAAACAATTTGATAGAACCAAGCTCGTCAGCGCGTTACCATAGCAATTAAGTTCTATCAAGGAGCTGTTCTTCGACACATCCAAGCTAGTCAATTTATTATATCCGCAATCAAGCTCTCTCAAGGAGCCAAAGCCCGAGACGTCTAAGCTGGTCAGTTGATTGTCCCAGCAGTCAAGCTTTGTCAAGGATGTACAGCCCGAGACGTCTAAGCTGGTCAGTTGATTGTACCAGCAGTCAAGCTTTGTCAAGGCGGTGTTCTTTGAGACATCCAAGCTGGTCAATTGATTGTACCCGCAATCTAGCTTTGTCAAGGCGGTACAGTCTGAGACATTCAAACTGGTCAGTTGATTGCTAGAGCACTCAAGCACTATCAAGGCGGTACAGTCTGAGACATTCAAATTGGTCAGTTGATTGCTAGAGCAGTACAGCCATCTCAAGGCGGTGCAGCCCGAGAGGTCCAAGCTGGTCAGTCGATTGACGGAGCAGTTCAGCCATCTCAAGGCGGTGCAGCCCGAGAGATTCAAGCTGGTCAGTCGATTGACGGAGCAGTTCAGCCCTGTCAAGGAGGTACAGCCAGAGAGATTCAAGCTAGTCAGTTGATTATTAGAGCAGTTAAGCTCTGTCAAGGAGGTGCAGCCCGACACATCCAAGCTAGCCAGTTGAATATTTTGGAAGTTAAGCTTTGTCAAGGCAGTACAGCCCGATACATCCAAGCTAGACAGTTGAATGTTTCGGCAGTCAAGCTCTGTTAGTGCAGTACAACCAGAAGCTTTTAAGCTAGTCAAAGTTCCCTTTTCACCATAAGGGCTACCACAAGAAAGTTTTATCAATGAGGGACAGCCCGAGACATCCAAGCTAGCTAGTTGGCTAGCTGCACAATTAAGTTCTGTTACATCACCACGTATGATAATCGTTTGGCTAGTTAGGGTATAGTAAGCAATCTGTCCATCAGGTTGCAGCGGAGTCTTAGCGCCCTCTATCACAACTCTTCCATTAGCCTTAAACCCTAACTTGATGATCTCTCCTATAGCTCTTGTTGTGGTCATCTTAATAATGCCACTGCCTACTGGCAGTTGTGGATTATCACTTTCTCCTTTGTATAGAATTAGCTCCCCATCGATGCTTTTTAGAGAGGTCCAGTTTTTCTCACGAGCAGATGCCACATCAGCTTTAGAGCAGAAGTTTCCCTCTTGAGCATAGTTGGACACAACGATGAAATATCCTCCTGAATAGTTATACCTATAGCTTCTATCATGATAGTCGCTAGTACAAGTAGGCAAGCTAGCCACTAGCTGGGTCATCGCCTTCCCTTTAATCTGATTCGCAGAGCAGTCTAAATAGTTCAGTGAAGGACAGCCTGATACGTTCAAACTGGTCAGATGGTTTCCTCCACAGCGCAACTCTGTCAAGGAGCTGTTCTTCGACAGATCCAAGCTGGTTAGTTGATTGTACCTGCAATCAAGCGAAGTCAAAGCATTGTTCTTTGACACATCCAAGCTGGTTAATTGATTGGACACGCAGAAAAGTGTTGTCAAGGCTGTACAGCCCGAGACGTCCAAGCTGGTAAGCTGATTGTAGAAGCAGTCAAGCGTTGTCAAGGCGGTATTCTTTGACACGTCCAAGCTGGTCAGTTGATTGCCCCAGCAGTTAAGCTCTGTCAAGGAGGTGCAGCCCGAGACGTTCAAGCTGGTCAGCTGATTGAAGGAGCAGTCAAGCTCTGTCAAGGAGGTACAACCATTCACTTTCAAGCTAGTCAGGGGACCTGGTCTCTCAGAATTATGAAAGTTAGGATCTGAGCAGTCAAGTTTTGTCAAGGCAGTACAGCCCGAGACGTCCAAGCTGGTCAGTTTATTTTCCCTGCAGTCAAGCGTTGTCAAGGAGGTGCTGCCCGAGACGTCCAAGCTGGTCAGCTTATTATCCCTGCAGTCAAGCGTTGTCAAGGAGGTAGTCTTTGATATGTCCAAGCTGGTCAATTGATTGTTGCGACAGTTCAGCGAAGTCAAGGCGCTACCCCCCGAGACGTCCAAGCTGGTCAGCTGATTGTAGGGGCAACTAAGTTCTGTCACATCTCCTCGAATGATAATTGTTTGGCTAGTTAGGGTGTAGTCAGCGTTCTGTCCATCAGGTTGCAACGGAGTCTTAGCGCCCTCTATAGCTATCCCACCATTAGCTTTGATTGCGAGAGCAATAGTCTCCCCGACAGCTTTTGTGGTGGTCATGGAAATAACTCCATTACCTACTTGTAGATTATCACCTTCACCTTCGTATGGAACTAGATCCTCGTCGATGCGCTTTAGAGGGGTCCAGTTCTTCTCACGAGCAGATGCCACATCAGCTTTTGAGCACACATTTCCCTCTAGAGCAGAGTTGGATGCAACAATGAAGTCCCCATATTCTCTGTTATTACTTTTGTTATATATTGGTATTGGTAAGCTGGCCACCAGCTGGGTCATCGCCTCTTCCTTAATTTGATTCTCAGAGCAGTTCAGCCATCTCAAGGCGATACAGCCAGATACGTCCAAGCTGGTCAGTTGATTCTGAGAGCATGCAAGCGTTGTCAAGGCGGTACAGCCCGATACGTCCAAGCTGGACAGTTGATTGCCTCCACAGCCCAGCTTTGTCAAGGCGGTACAGCCCGATACGTCCAAGCTGGTCAGTTGATTGCCTCCACAGCCCAGCTTTGTCAAGGCGGTACAGCCCGATACGTCCAAGCTGGTCAGTTGATTGCCTCCACAGCCCAGCTCTGTCAAGGCGGTGTTCTTCGAAACGTCCAAGCTGGACAGTTGGTTGCTAGAGCAGTAAAGCGCTGTCAAAGCGGTGTTTTTTGAAACGTCCAAGCTGGATAGTTGGTTACTAGAGCAGTAAAGCGCTGTCAAAGCGGTAGAGCCCGACACTTTCAAGTCAGTCAATTGGTTGGCAGAGCAGTCAAGTTTTTTCAAAGAGGGGCAGCTGGATACGTCTAAGCTGGTCAGTTTATTACGGGAACACGTAAGGTCTGTCAAAGAAGAACAGCCCGACATATCCAAGCTAGTCAAGACTCCGAAAAAATCATCTTGATGGCTGGAATAAGGACCTGAGCAGTCAAGCTTTGTCAAAGAGGTACAGCCCGACACGTTCAAGCTGGACAGTTGACTGATTCTGCAATCAAGCTCTGTCAAGGAGGTACAGCCCGATACGTTCAAGCTAGTCAGTGGATTGTAGTAGCACCAAAGCTTTGTCAAGGAGGTACAGCCCGAGACGTCCAAACTGGTCAGTGGATTACTGGAGCAGTTAAGCTCTGTCAAGGCGGTGTTCTTTGACACATCCAAGCTGATCAGTTGATTGTCCCCGCAGTCAAGCTCTGTCAAGGAGGTGTTCTTTGACACGTCTAGGCTGGTCAGCTGATTATCTTCGCAGCTAAGCTCTGTCACATCGCCTCTGATGATGACCGTCTGGTTAGTGAGGGTGTAATCTTTACTATACCCGTCCGTTCGGGCAGACTCTCGAACTCCAGTGATTGATACATCGCCATTCGCTTCAATCTTGAGTTTGATTGTCTCTCCGACAGCTTTGGAAGTGGTCATAGTGATGACGCCTTCGGCGAGGAGGGTGGTGGAGGTGAGTAGCGTGCTGAGGAGGACGAAGAGCCAGATACGTAGTTGTTTGCTCATAGGAGGGGAGTAGCTAGAGGTTAGAAGTTAGAGACTAGAGGTTAGAAGTGGGGGGAGCTGTGATGGCTCGGCAGTGCGAGTTATATTTTCTGCGAAGTTATACCTTTATTTCGAATTGAGCAAGAGGGAGGGGAGGGGGGAGAGATTAGAGATTAGAAGTT
>CAMPUN010000055.1 GCA_946997275.1 uncultured Porphyromonas sp. | reverse complement strand
TACAGATAGACCTCACCGCACTGAGCGATGGTACCTATCTCGTAGTCACCGAGGGAGCTACACAGCGCCTCGTCGTCAAGCACTAACGCTCACGATCTGACAGACTATAAGTTTGTCAGACTATAATAAGAGAGAGAGAGCTCCGTAGGACACATATCCTGCGGAGCTCTTTGTGTGTTTAGAGGTTAGAGACGAGTAACGGTTGTAGGGACGCACGATCTGTGCGTCCGTTGTGTCAAAGGTTACGGCGTCGTGGTTTTAACGGGGACGGACGCACGACCGTGCGTCCCTACAACCGTTACACGTCTTGCTGTACTACAAAGGTTACTCGTCTTGCTTTGATGCTACGGATGGTTTCTCGGGAGGAATTTTCGAATAGCTCGGTGGAAAACGAAAATTCTCTACCGAGGGGCGAACTAAAACTTCGGAAGAAACAAATGAAACTTCGGAAGAATGGGATCATAAGTCCGAGGGATTTTTTCGTTCCTCACTGGAAAAGCAAAGGTCCCCACCGAGGGATTTCCGATTTTCTCCGTAGATACTACTAGTTCATTGTCATAATGCGTCAGCCCTGACACTGTACCCTCGTGTACTCAAGAGACGTCTATGCGTTGGCAGCGGCTCAGCAGTCTACAAAGAGGAGGGACGCAACAACTAGTCCAAATCTACGGGAGACAAAGTCTATCCCCCCAACCCTACCGCTCGCTACAAGAAGCAGTCATACACCCTTCCGTGAGATTTGGGTTAACTCAAAGAGTGGCGGATATGATACAGCAAGGCGGACTAGACGCCATGGTCTAGCCCGCCTTGTGAGTTATTGCTATATAGTAGCTAGCGGATTACTTGTGATAGACGCGTACCTCGGTGATCACCCCCTGAGGCGTGATGTAGACGTACTCGTCTTGCGCACCAGTCCGCTCTATCTCAAAGCGATAGTAAGAGCCCTGAGGCATCTCTATGAAGTCGATATCGTCAATGCGTACATTGGGATACTTCTGCTGGAGCGCCTGCATGACGACAGCGGGGACGTTTCTCTGAGCGACCTCCCAGCTCGTGGAGATCCACTCGCAGGAGTTTGTGAAGAGTACCTCCTTTTCCTTCTTGTCGTGCCTTATCTCCACCTCGACCATGCCATCGTCGTAGTCCACCTCCAGGATGCGGGCCTTGGGATAGCGCTCATTTAGAGTTTTCGAGCACTGCTCGCTAAGGTGCCAGTCTTTCGTCTGCCCACAAGAGGCAAAAAGTGCAGCACTGCAAGTCAGCAGGAGCGTTACAAATAGAGTTTTTTTCATAGGTTCGTTATCGGGTTATTAGATTAGTAGTGGGGGGAGGAGAGCCTCCCCCCAAGTACAAAGATAAGACTGTTTTTCAACAGCTGTCTGCTAAGCTGAAGTCTATAAAACTTGCGAGACACACTTGGCGTAGCCCCATGGCTATAGTCTCTGTGGCATTACGGCATCACCACCACGCTACTGGTCCTATCAGCAGACACTAGGTAGATACCCTGAGGCAGGCTGACCATAAAGGTCTCTCCAGCCTGCATCCTAGAGCTACTCTCGAGGAGTAGTCCCTCCATGCTGTATACCTGCACGCTTGTAGCTCCAGTGACCAGTAGCCGTCCACCATCGAGGACGATCTGTAGGTCACTATCGTTAGTCGTCAGAGGACTTTCGATAGCCGTTGTCTTCTTAAAGTTACTCCAGGGGATACTCTTTTTGTAGAGCTCGCTAGCGCTCTCGGGGACCTTGAGGAAAGCACGCTCATAGGTCACGCTCTCAAATGGAGCATTGCCACATAGTGGTGGTTTGGCCGCATTGCAAATAACTGAATCGAGCATGAGACAAGCCTTAAACGCTTCGTCTCCTATCCAAGAGGTCTTGGAGGGGATCGTAATACTGCTGAGACTAGAGCAGGAGGCAAACGCTTTGTTGGCGATTCCCTTGACCTCTGATGGTAGCACCACCGAGGTAAACGACTCGCAACCAGAGAACGCCATATTCTCTATCTCCTTGACCGAAGCTGGTATCTCGATGGTAGGTAGCTTGCGACAATTGTAGAAGGTAGCCTCTCCTATCCTATCTATATGCTTAGGTAAGACAACCTCGGTCAGTGCGGTACAGCCTGAGAAGGTCCATGTACCAGTCGTCGGGACATCCTCTCCGAAGGTGGCACGCTCTAAGCTTGTACACTTTTCAAAGACCCATATATCTATCTCCTTTACAGAGTTTGGTATGGCAATCTCCTTGATAGCAGTACAGCCCGAGTAAGCCTTGTAGCCGAGGCTCTCAAGACCGTCGGGGAGCTTGACATCGGTGAGCTTATCGCACTTGAAGAATGCCCACTTGCCGATGCGTCGGAGTGAAGAGGGCAGGGCTAGATGCTCCAGGCTTACACATTTGTAGAAGCCCCATTGGCCGATCTCCGTTAAAGCTCCAGACAGTGTCACGGAGGAGAGACTAGCACACTCGGAGAATGCTTCATCATCAATCTTTGTGACCGTGTTGGGTAGCACAATGGATGTAATCGCTTTCTTTTCGAAAGCCTTGGGGCCGATGGTCGTTACCTTGGCAAAAGCTTCGTCTGCCGAGAGGTCGATCTCTGTCTCTGCGCCTAACCACTTTATTAGGGTCGTCTTGTCGTCAGAGAGCTGGTAGCTCTCAGCGGGATAGTTGATCACAACCCTCGCCTGTATATGCTGGAAGGAGGACCAGGGGGCTGTCGTCTTGTACTTATCAACGGCATCTTCTGGCACGTAGAGGAGAGCTGTCGTGTAGACAGACTGATCAACAAACTTCTCTGTCGTCGTGGCTGGCTCGCTACGCATGACCGTTATCTTGGTCAGCGGTGTCTCGGTGAAGGCATGCCTGCCGATAGTGGCTAGAGAGGCTGGCAGTACGATCTCCGTAAGGCTTGTACAGTGTGACAGCGCCCAGTCTCCTAGCGTGCTGAGCTGATCTGAGAGCGTCACGCTCTGCAGAGCTGGACACTCAGCAAAAGCAGACGTCTCAATGGTTGTCACAGCTCCTGGGATTTCGACAGCTGTCAACTTAGTGCATCGTGCGAAAGCCCACTCCCCGATGGAGATTAAGTTACTCGGGAGGGCTATCGTAGCTAGCTCACTACACTCAAAGAAGACTTTACTCCCGATAGTCGTTAGGCCCGCAGGGAGGGTCACCTCTTTGAGTGCCTTGCAGTGTGCGAAGAGGCACTTCTCTAGCGTAGTCATCCGCTCTGGCAATTGAATGCTCTCGAGGGCATTACAACCGGAGAAGGTCCACTCACCGATCTTCGTAATCTCAGCGGGTAGCGTGACCTGCGTCAGCTTAGGACAGTTGACGAAGATTTGCTTTTCCAGCGTTGTCACACCATAAGGCAGCGTGATCGACACCAGCTCCTCAGCCTCGTAGAATGCGTTTTCACCGATCGTAAGCAGATTGGCAAAGGCTGGGTCTGCAGCCATATTGATAGTAGCCTCAGAGCCTGACCAGCGGATGAGCGTCCTCTTATCATCAGAGAGCTTGTAGCTACTCTCGGAATAGGCGCTCTGTATGCCATCGATGTGAATAAACTCCTTCCAGGGAGTGGCCTCCTTATAGCTCACTATAGTGGGTGCGGGGACGACAAGGATACCCTTGCTACAGGTCGTCGGAGAGAAGATCCCCTGATTGGTCGTGGGTGGGGTCACTGCATAGCAAAAGATGGTGCGTAGCGCATCGCAATCAGTGAAAGCCCCCTGGTCAATGTAGCTGACAGATCCAGGGAGGAAGAGTGTGCGCAGCGCTTTGCAAGAGGCTAGCGCTCTATTCCCCACGACGGTCATCCTATCAGAGAAGTGGATGCTCACGAGCGATGCACACTCCTCAAAAGCTGAGGCAGGTAGTGCTGTCACCCCCTCGGGGAGAGTTACCTCCAGGAGGGATGTACACCCCTTAAAAGCAGAGGTCCCCAGCGTCTTAAGAGTCGTAGGAAGCTGTAGGACGGTTAGCTTCGTACACCCCTCGAAGGCCTCCATCTCAATCTTCTCAACGCCCTCGGGGACGACGATTGATGCTAGCGTTGCGAGACCTTTGAAAGCTTCGCTACCGATAGTCTTGAGTGCTCCGAAAGCTTTGTCCTGTGTTAGATCTATATCACTCTCGGAGCCAGTCCACTTGACCAGTGTCGTCTTATCTGCCGAGAGCTCGTAGCTAGCCTTAGGGTAGCCACCTCCCTGCAGAGCCACTATATTGACAAAGTTGCTCCAGGGAGCCGTCGCCTTGTATGCCTCCACCGCAGACTCAGGGACTGATAGCTGAGCATTAGCACAGCAGTCCTCATCGAATGCGCTCGCCGTCGCCGTCGGAGGCACCTCTGCCATGCAGGTTATATTGCGTAGCGCGCTACACTTATAGAAGGTCTGCACACCGATCTCCTTGAGGCTACTGGGGAGGGTAAGCGTCTCTAGAGCGGTACACTGTCCGAAGGCTAGCTCGCCAAGAGACTCCACACCTAGAGGTAGCGACAGCTCGGTAAGCTTTCCACACCTAAAAAACGCCTTGTAAGCGACCGTCTTAAGTGAAGAGGATAGTACGATCTCGCTAAGCGCTGAGCAATCCGAGAAGGCTGCTCGGTCGAGCTTCTCCACCTTTGACGACAAGGTCACACGCTCTAAGCTCTTTTTGTAAGAAAAAGCCCACTGCCCGATGGTGGTCACATTGTCAAAGGCTGGGTCTGCAGAGAGATCGATCTCCGTCTCGTTACCTTTCCACTTAGAGAGTGTCGTCCCATCAGGAGAAAGTGAGTAGCTATCAGTAGGATAAGGTGTCTGAGCACCCACTCTTAGACAGAGAGCCCAGAGGAGCAACCCTATTAGAGCCACCCTAGGGAGGAATCGCCCGACCCATGTAGTGGATCCTACAGGACGAGGTACAGTGACAGCACATGATTGTAGCGTTTGTCTCATAAAGATATTTTTGAATTGATTAGTGATGCGAGAGAGAGTTGCCTATAAGAGCGCAAGGATCGGTAGCAAGCCGACCCCGATTGCAAATTTATAAAAAAAGCGACACGAGTCGCGAAACGGACGTATGATCTGTGCGTCCGTTGTATCAAAGGTTACAGCACCATGGCTTTAACGAGGACGGACGCACAGATCGTGCGTCCCTACAACGGGTTACACGTCTCCCTCTAATCTCTAATTTCGTACCTTTGCGCTATAATCGAGAGAACTGTATGGATTACAATCACCACGACATAGAGCAATCGGCTCAGCGCATCTGGCATGACGCAGATATTTATCGCGTAGAGATAGACCGTGATAAGCCTTCGTACTACGTACTCGACATGTTTCCCTATCCCTCGGGGGCGGGACTACATGTGGGGCACCCGCTAGGATACATTGCCTCAGATATTTACGCTCGCTATAAGCGACTACAGGGGTACAACGTCCTGCACCCGATGGGGTACGATGCTTTCGGACTGCCGGCCGAGCAGTACGCTATCCAGACGAATCGTCACCCCGAGGAGACGACGCGGGTCAACATAGCGCGCTATCGTGAGCAACTAGACAATATTGGCTTTGGTTTCGACTGGAGCCGCCAGGTGGTGACCTGCGATCCGGAGTATTACAAGTGGACGCAGTGGGCATTCATACAGCTTTTCCACCATTACTACGACACCGCCACAGGGCGTGCTGAGTCTATCGACAAATTGGTCCAGTACCTAGAGGCTCACGGCACGGAGGGGTGTACCGCCTATACCAGTACGCCACTGGAGCTGACGGCTGAGGCGTGGCAAGATGCGAGCGAGGCGGAGCGGTCGGAGTGGCTGATGCACTATCGCTTGGCGTTCCTCGGCGAGAGTGTGGTCAACTGGTGCCCTGAGCTGGGTACCGTCCTCGCCAATGATGAGGTAAGCGATGGCGTGAGTGAACGTGGGGGCTACCCCGTGGTGCAGCGCAAGATGAAGCAGTGGAGCCTCCGCGTCTCTGCCTATGCGGAGCGTCTGCTAGCGGGTCTCGACAGGCTCAACTGGAGCGATGCACTCAAGGAGATGCAGCGCAACTGGATCGGCAAGTCGATCGGCGCATCGGTTACTTTCAAGGCTAGCACGGCTCGTGGCGAAGTGCCTATCGAGGTCTTTACCACTCGTCCTGATACGCTCTACGGAGTGACCTTTATGGTGCTAGCTCCCGAGAGTAGTCTGGTGGCTGACCTGACTACGGAGGAGCAGCGTGACGCTGTCGAGACCTACCTAGATCGCACGAAGCGTCGCACGGAGCGTGAGCGTCAGGCGGATCACTCGGTGACGGGTGTCTTCACGGGCTCCTATGCACAGCACCCGCTGACGGAGGCGTTGATTCCGATCTGGATCAGCGACTATGTATTGGCGGGCTATGGCACGGGTGCTATCATGGCGGTGCCAGCACACGACTCGAGAGACTTTGCTTTCGCACGGCACTTTGACTTGCCGATACGTCAGGTTGTTTTGCCAAAGGGTGGCGAAGCGTCCGACCCCTCCACCTGGAGCGAAAGCCTCGACAGCAAAGAGGGCGAGCTGATCAATTCGCCGCTCCTCAATGGCAAGCCAGTCTCTGAGGCGATTGACTGGATGTGTCACTACCTGGACGAGCAGGGGCTCGGTCAGAAGCGGATCAACTACCGCCTGCGCGACGCTATCTTCAGCCGCCAGCGCTACTGGGGCGAGCCGATACCTATATATTATAAGGAGGGCGTGCCGCACACGCTACCGCTTGACAAGCTCCCGCTGACTCTGCCTGAGGTGGACAAATATCTCCCCACGGAGAGTGGCGAGCCTCCGCTAGGACGTGCTAAGCACTGGTGCACCGAGGAGGGCTATACCTACGAACTCTGCACGATGCCAGGCTTTGCGGGAAGTAGCGCTTATTACCTGCGCTATATGGATCCGCACAATCATGATGCTTTGGTCTCCCCCGAGGCCAATAACTACTGGCGACAGGTGGATCTCTACATCGGTGGTACGGAGCACGCTA
>CAMPUN010000054.1 GCA_946997275.1 uncultured Porphyromonas sp. | reverse complement strand
TGTAGTTGTCTCTGTGCTACAGCATAGCCTCACGGGTGATTACTTATTCTTGCGAAGTAGCATGCTTAGATCAACGTTCTCATCAAGTACTGGGCGAATAGCCGTACGAGTAGCTAGAGATGCCTGCTCCTTAGGACCTCTCCAAGTGATCTGGAAGTTAACAATGTAGACAATTCCATCTTTTGGATCATCAACCTTAGCAGAATAAGCCAAAAGCTCTAGAGGCTTATCTTTTCCTCTTGATAGGTTGTAAGCACTAAACGCATTTGATCCATCACCTAGTGTGCCTGAAGCATAGCCCTCTGTAAAGCCGTAAGCCTTAGCAACGGTTCTGATCATCTCGTTTATCTTCTTAGCCTCGTCACTAAGCTGATCTTCAGGTGCGAGAGGATCAATCCCCTTCCAAGCACTCTGAGTGCCTAGACAGAATTTATTGCCCTTTGAAGGGGTGTGGTAGTATGCGAAGCTTGCCATCTTCCAATCCTGAAGCTTTTCCTCTGGAGCTTGGAATAGGAAAGTCATATCGCTATTTGGATCATCTTTGTAATGCGTGAACTCCCAACCCTTAGAGGTCATAGCAAAGACAAACTCTTGCTGCTTAGCCTTTGTTAGGTCAGCTGCTTTGTAAGGCATGTAGATAGCTGGGATGTACTTTTCGCTTCCATCGTCGTAAAGACCGATGAACATATCGTCCTTGAGCTCAACGAGAGGGATGACCTTAACAGCTACATCCTTAGTAGCAGTACCTGCGGTTACAGTTACTGTGGTCTCGCCCTTAGCGACACCTGTGACGACGCCCTTCTTGTCGACAGTTGCGATAGCGGGATCCTTAGAGATGCAAGTGTACTCAGCGTTAGCTGGCTGGGTCTTGATCTCGAGAGCCTCGGTCTTGCCAATCATTACAGTTACTTCTGCAGGATTGACAGCAAGCTTGACATCTGTGGGGGTCTTTTTGTCACCACCCTTGTCCTTATTACAGGACGAGAAGCACAGTGTGAGTGCTGTGAGCGCTGCGAGCGCTAGAAAGATTTTTTTTGTCATAGTTATTGTGTTGGTTATTGGTGAATGTCTATTTGTTAGGGGATAGGCTTCGCGAAGTCTATCCTACCCGATGCAAAGATAACAATTTCTTTTGAATTAACAAGCGGTGAAGAAAGAGAGAAGAGCTATCGGGGCTGATTAGAGTGATCGGGGAATGGGAAACAGTCTTGCTCGGCGGGGACTAGACGGAGACGGGCGCAGGGATGTGCGGGTAGGGGTTGTAGTCGGAGAGGGCGAAGTCGTCGTAGACGAAGTCGAAGAGCGACTGCCCACGATCTCGTAGGGTCATCGTGGGGAGCGGGCGTGGCGTGCGGGTGAGCTGCAGGCGCGCCTGCTCGAGATGGTTCTTATAGAGATGCGCATCGCCGAGGGTGTGGATGAAGCGTCCGGGACGTAGCCCCGTGACTTGCGCTGTCATCATGAGGAGGAGGGCGTAGGAGGCGATGTTGAAGGGGACCCCGAGGAAGATGTCGGCACTGCGCTGGTAGAGTTGCAGGTCTAGCTTATTCCCCACGACGTAGTACTGCATGAGACAGTGACAGGGGGAGAGGTGCATGAGGGGTAGGTCGGCAACGTTCCACGCTGAGACGACGATGCGGCGGCTGTCGGGCTGGTGACGTATCAGGTCGAGCGCTTGTTGCATCTGGTCAATGGTCTGCCCCGTGTGTGGGTCGAACCAATGTCTCCACTGCGCCCCGTAGATGGGACCTAGATCACCCACTTCGTCAGCCCACTCGTCCCAGATAGAGACTTTGTTGTCGTGCAGGTACTGAAGGTTGGTATCGCCCTTGAGGAACCATAGTAGCTCGTGAATGATGCTGCGCAGGTGTAGCTTCTTGGTGGTGAGCAGGGGGAAGCCGTCGGCTAGGTCAAAGGTCATCTGATGTCCGAAGACACCGACGGTGCCTGTACCCGTGCGGTCAGTACGTTCGTTGCCCTCGGTGAGGACACGCTCTATCAGGTCAAGGTATTGCTGCATAGTGGAGTAGGGAGAATAGGAGGTGTCTGAGCTATCGGAACTATCAGAGCTATCGGAGTGAATCTGATACAGATAGTCCTTGTAGGGACGCACGGTCGTATTGTTTTGACGGGGACGGACGCTCAGATCGAGCGTCCCTACAAAGGGCTACTCGTTTTGTGCGTCCGCCCGTCTTTACAGCCCGCTATGCCTCAGCAGGCGTAGAGGTCTGCACGGCGTAGTGCTGGAGCTGCTTGGGATCGAAGCGACGTATCTGTCCCTCGCACTTGTCCATCTCCCCACTGGCGTACTGTATATATACGTGTGTGGAGTGCTCGTAGAGGTCGGGACGCTCCTGCGCTGCGATGAGTAGCAGGTGTGCGAAGATGCAGTGCCCACACATCTCGACGAGACGACGTGCGTGGTAGTCGAGGAGGGTCTGATCCTTTGCCTCGGTGACCAGCTCGGTGCAAGCCTTGGCACGCTCTATCCAAGTGGCTAGTAGCTCCTTCGTCTCCTGCCACTCGGGCGAGACAGCTACTTGCTGGTACTCCTCGAGGCGTGCGAAGTATGTGCCAGTGGTGACGTGGCGGATAGCCGCTACGACCTGTAGCTGCGTGGTACCCTCGTAGATGTTGGTGATACGCACGTCACGATAGAGACGCTCGCAGGTGTAGTCCTTCATATAGCCTGAGCCACCGTATATCTGGATGCAGTCGTAGACGTTTTGGTTAGCTAGCTCGGTGCTCATACCTTTGCCAATAGGCGTATAAGCATCAGCCAGACGGCTGTAGTACTTCTGCTCCTTGCGCTCCTCGGGGGTAAGCTTGCGCTCACGAGCTATGTCGTCGTAAGCCTTGTACATATCCACGAAGCGGCTCGTCTCGTAGAGATGCGCACGGGTTGCGTCAGCCTTAGCACGGATCAGGGCGAGCATCTCATAGACCGCGGGGAACTTGTCGATGGCGTGTCCATACTGATGACGGTCAGCAGCGTAAGCCTTAGCCTCACGATAAGCAGCTTCGGAGATACCGACGGCTTGCGCCATGATGCCTAGACGAGCACCATTCATCAGAGACATGACGTAGCGAATGAGTCCTAGACGACGCTCACCGCATAGCTCGGCCGGAGCATCCTTAAAGACTAGCTCGCAGGTGGGGACACCCTTGATACCCATCTTGTTCTCTATGCGGCGGACGGTCACGCCCCCCTTCTTAGCATCATAGATAAACATTGATAGACCACGTGCATCCTTGGTTCCCTCCTCACTACGTGCCAGTACGAGGTGAATATCGGAGTCGCCATTGGTGATAAAGCGCTTGACACCGTTGAGGTACCACTGCTGGTCAGCCTCATTATAAGTAGCCTTGAGCATAACGGCCTGCAGGTCACTACCCGCATCAGGCTCGGTCAAGTCCATAGACATCGTCTCGCCAGCGCAAACACGGGGGAGGAAGCGCTCACGCTGATCCTCAGAGCCAAACTCGTAAAGCGTCTCGGCGCAGTCCTGTAGTCCCCAGAGGTTCTCAAAGCCAGCGTCAGCACGTGAGACCATGTCGGCAGCCATAATATAAGGAGTGATCGGCATGTTGAGTCCTCCGTAGCGACGGGGGAGTGCCATACCCATGAGACCGGTCTGTCGTACGGTGTCCAGGTTTTGCGCCGTGAGCGGATCGTAAGAGACACGTCCCTCGTGGAGCGTTGGACCCGTCAGGTCAACCTCGGCCGCATTGGGCGCGATCACCTCGCCACACACCTCACCGACTATCTCTAGTACACGCTGGTAACTATCCAGCGCATCGGCATAGTCTGAGGGGGCATAGTCATACTGGTCAGCATCGGCATAGTCACGCTCCTTAAGCCGTGCAATGCGCTCCATGAGCGGATGCTGGAGGTGGTACTGTATATGTGGATTGTCTGTATAGAAGTTTGCCATGATTCTGTCGTCTAGAGGAAATTACTTAGAGTTTTGCTTGTAGTACTTGATGAGCTTGGGGATAACCTCCTCGATACGTCCCGTGATGACATAGTCAGCGATCGTGTTGATCGGAGCATCAGGATCCGTATTGATAGAGATGATCATGGAGCTCTCCTGCATACCAGCCACATGCTGTATCTGTCCGCTGATACCGCAGGCGATGTATAGCTTAGGACGCACGGTCACTCCGGTCTGTCCTATCTGTCGCTCATGCTCGGTAAAGCCCGCATCGACGGCTGCACGCGTAGCGCCTACCTCTCCGCCTAGCAGATCGGCCAGCTCGTGAAGTAGCTCAAAGCTCTCGGCACTACCGACACCGTAGCCTCCCGATACGATGATGGGGGCTCCGCCCAGGTTAATCTTGCTCTTGGCAACGTGGCGGTCGATGATCTCAATGACAAAGTCCTCATCACGAACGAAGTCAGCCACCGAATGGTTGATCACCTCGCCCTTGTGGTCAGCTTTGTAAATCTCCTTCTTCATCACACCAGGGCGTACCGTCGCCATCTGTGGACGATGCTCAGGATTGACAATGGTTGCCACGATGTTACCACCGAAAGCTGGGCGGATCTGGTAAAGGAGGTTCTTGAACTCCTTGTCCTTGTCGGTATAGTCGCCGATCTCCAGAGAGGTACAGTCAGCAGTTAGTCCGCTGCCCAGTGACGAGGAGACACGAGGCCCCAGGTCACGTCCTATGGTTGTCGCACCGAGGAGGCAGATCTGTGGCTTCTCCTGCTGGAATAGCTTGATGACGATGCTCGCATGTGGTAGCGTTTGGTAATGCTCCAGACGAGGGTCTACGAAGAGGTGTAGCTTGTCTACGCCATAGGGCATGACCGTGTCGGCGATCCCCTCAGCGCGGTCGGTGATAGCTATCGCCTCTAGTGCCACGCCCAGCTGGTTGGCCAGTGAGCGCCCCTTGGTGAGTAGCTCTAGGCTGACGTCGTGTACGCTCCCATCTTCGATCTCTAGGTATACGAATAGATTGTTCATAGTCTGTCTTATTATATGGGTGTGCAAAAGCGGCACTCTTTCAGCCGATGGTGTGGTTTGCTAATAGGGTTTGTATCAAAGTCTCTAGGTCGGCATCGCTGCTGGAGAGGTGCATCACCTCCTTAGCCTTAAAGACGACGCTCTCGATACTCTTGACCTTCGTTGGAGAGCCCGAAAGACCGCACTGAGCGATGTCTGCGCCCGTGCTTTCAGCCGTCAAGATGTCGATAGTCAGCTCCTCGGGATTGCTCTCAAGGCGCTTGCGCCAGGTCTCGGGCAGTGTGTCTAGCTCTAGAGCCGAGGCTGCATACTTGTACTTCTGTACACGCTTAGCATTGCGCAGGCGACAGGGAGCAGCGCTTCCCGTGACCGTCAGCAGGAGTGGCTTGTGAGCACGTACCGTCTCCACGCCATGCTCTAGACGGCGGGTGATGGTGAGCTGGTCGCCCTCGATCTGATCGATCTGCTCGCAGTAGGTGACCACGTTGATGCCGAGCTTCTCACCCACCTGCGGGCCCACCTGAGCGGTGTCGCCATCGATAGCCTGACGGCCACCGAGGATGAGGTCGGGCAGTCCGCCCTTGTAGATATGACGTATAGCGCAGGCCAAAGCGTAGCTCGTGGCAAGCGTATCAGCCCCAGCGAAAGCTCTATCGGTCAGCAGGTAACCGTGGTCAGCGCCACGGTAGAGCGCCTCACGGATGATCTCAGCAGCACGGGGAGGTCCCATGGTGAGTACGGAGACACGGCAGTCGGGGTTCTGCTCCTTGATACGGAGCGCCTGCTCGAGCGCATTTAGATCCTCGGGGTTAAAGATAGCGTCGAGGGCGGCACGGTTCACAGTGCCGTCAGCCTTCATAGCATCTTTGCCGACATTACGTGTGTCGGGGACTTGCTTGGCAAGTACGATGATATCTTTGATCATATTTAGGTCGTAGTTGTGGTTTATGCTTGTTTAGATAGTTTGAGTCGCTCGAGGACTTTGTTTTGTCCCACGACAGCCTTGTAAGGCTTGACATAGTTTGGCTCCCAGTAGGCGGTGTCGACATATCGCTCCTCCTGCCAATAGCTACGCGCCACGGTGGCGAGCGTTTCGGCCGTTGGCGGAGCGACAGCGGTACCCTCTACGGGTAGCGAGCCGACATAGACGATACGGCTCTCGGTGGGTGCGTGCCACTCAGATGAAATGGTGACAAAAGTCGCTTTGTCACGAGGAACCCCCTGAGCGTCGAAAGTCTGCTGATAAGCGTTCCCATGCCCCGCATCGAGCAGCGCAACGGTCTCCCCCGCAAAGCTCGGCAAGCCTGCCAATAGAAGCTGCAAAGTGGAGACGGCTATGAGCGGGATGCTCCGTCCGAAGGCTAGTCCCTTGGCCAGCGAAGCCCCTATGCGTAGCCCCGTGTAGGAGCCTGGCCCATCAGTCGTCGCTATGGCTGCTATCTGGTAGCCGTGCTCTTGGCACCAGCTGATAGCCTCCTCGGTGTAGCGTCCGATGAGCACTGCATTAGATATTTCTGTCTCTTGGTACACCTTAGTATATAATACCTGCTCGCTGTCGGACACAGCGACGCTACACCCTTGCAGGGCGGTGTCGATAGCTAGGAGTACAGATTTCGTTGAGCTCATAAGCACTAAGGTGCCAGACGATTGATAGTCCACGAATTGTCCTCCTGACGCTCATAGAGGAAGCGGTCGTGCAGACGACTAGGACGACCCTGCCAAAACTCTATACGACTAGGTAGCACCGCAAAGCCTCCCCAGTTGTCGGGGCGGGGTACAGTCTGCAGGGCAAACTTAGCGGCCTCCGTGACAAAGTGCGTGTAGATGTAGTTGCGATCAGGTATCGGGTGACTCTGAGGCGATATGCGAGCGCCGACACGGCTCTTGTAGGGTCGCGTGGCGAAGTACTGATCACTGAGCTCAGGCTCTAGGTGCCGCACCGTGCCCTCGACATGTATCTGTCGCTCCAGCTCGTGCCAGAGGAAGGTGAGGCTGACGTGTGGGTTAGCAGCCATCTGCTGGC
>CAMPUN010000053.1 GCA_946997275.1 uncultured Porphyromonas sp. | reverse complement strand
TACACTCGGCGACTACCTTATGATACTGCTGCTCTGTATTCATAGACTCTAAAGCTTTAGGGTGAGGGGGGGGAGCTAGTCGTTGAGAGCTAGGTCTAGCACCTCCTTGATCGTCTCTACATAGGAGAAGGTCAAGCCCTCAATGTATATAGGCTTGATGTCTAAGATGTCCTTCTCATTCTCTTTGCTCAGGATGAGCGTCTTGACGCCAGCCCGCTTGGCAGCTAAGATCTTCTCCTTGATACCACCCACGGGGAGGACACGCCCTGTGAGCGTTATCTCACCACTCATGGCGATGCGTGGCTTCACCGTGCGCCTGGTCAAAGTCGAGACGAGCGAAGTCGCCATCGTGATACCGGCACTTGGACCATCCTTCGGAATAGCTCCCTCGGGGACATGTAGATGTATCTCCAGCTTGTCAAAGGTGCTCTCAGGTATCTCCAGCTCCTCGCAGTGAGCCTTGATATAGTCTAGAGCGATGACGGCGCTCTCCTTCATTACATCTCCTAGATTGCCCGTGAGCGTCACCTTGCCCTCCCTGCCACGATGCGTAGAGCTCTCGATGAAAAGGATTTCTCCACCCACCTCAGTCCAGGCTAGACCCGTGACGATGCCTGGCATGCCAAAGTCTTGCCAGATGTCTCGTGTGTAAGGTGGCGTGCGAAGGTCTTGCTGTATGATCTCAGGAGTGATCTGTACGCTGTACTCTTGCTCCATGGCGACACGCTTAGCCTGCTTGCGCATGAGCGCTGCGAGGTTCTTCTGTAGCGATCTCACGCCACTTTCTCGTGTGTAACCCTCGATGAGATAGGTCAGGGCGTCGGTGTCTATAGCAAACTGCTCGCTCGTCAGTCCGTGCGCCTCCAGCTCCTTGGGTACGAGATGGCGATGAGCTATCTCGACCTTCTCCTCCAGCAGATAGCCCGACACCTGTATCAGCTCCATACGGTCTAGGAGCGGACGCGAGATGGTGCTGAGCGTATTCGCCGTAGCGATGAAGAGCACCTTGCTCAGGTCATAGTCTACGTCTAGGTAGTTATCGTGGAAGGCCACATTCTGCTCCGGGTCTAGCACCTCTAGGAGTGCTGCTGCGGGGTCGCCCTTGTAGTCTGAGGAGATCTTGTCTATCTCATCTAGTACGAAGACTGGATTGCTCGTCCCCGCCTTCTTGATGCTGTCTATGATACGTCCGCACATCGCTCCTATGTAGGTGCGTCGGTGTCCACGTATCTCCGCCTCGTCGTGCAGACCTCCGAGGGAGATGCGCACATACTTACGTCCGAGGCTCTCAGCGATGCTCTTACCCAGTGAAGTCTTACCCACACCTGGAGGACCGTAGAGACAGAGTATCGGGGACTTGAGGTCGTTCTTGAGCTTGATGACGGCTAGATGCTCTAGGATACGCTCCTTGACACGCTCTAGGCCGAAGTGGTCCCGGTTTAGTATCTCCTCCGCATGCTTGAGGTCAAACTGATCCTGACTATACTCCTGCCACGGCAGGTCAAGCATCAGGCGCAGGTACTGTAGTAGTATCGAGTACTCGGGCGCTTGTGTCGGGATGCGCTCTAGATTGCCCAGCTCACGGTCGAAAGTCTTCTGCACCGCTTCGCTCCACTGCTTTTTCGTCGCGGCCTCTCGTAGCTCTGCGATTGTTTGGTCGGCAAAGTCTCCCTCGCCTAGCTCCTCGCGAATGGTACGTATCTGCTGCTCTAGAAAGTGCTTGCGCTGCATCTCGTCCATGTCCGACTGAGTCTGCTTGACGATCTTCTCATTGATCTGTACGAGCTCGCTCGTCTGGCGCACATAGCTGATCAGTTCCATGACCAGTTCCGTCGTATCGGCGATCTTCAGCAGCTCTAGCTTAGCTCGATAGACTAGTGAGAGATAAGCCGCAGTAAAGTTGATAAGGAAGGGGAGATTATTCTTAGCATTGAGTGCCTCGACAAAGTCCTCAGCACCCTCCATGTGTCGTATTTTGACCAGCTCGACCAGCTCGTAGCGTAGCTTATTGAACGCAACAAAAAGCTCCGGGTCGTTTGTCAGACAATTCTCCGTATTGGGTAGTAATCGTGGTGACTCGACCCGGCAGCGCAGGTAGGGATTCGTCTGCGTATAGTTGCTGGTGTGGACACGTATGACGCCTCGTATGATCGCTACGACATTGTCTGGCGAGGGGTGGATCATATCCTCGACGATACAGAGTACGCCTACCTTGGCGAGCGAGCTGGGTGTGATGGGGGTGTCGGGATCTGATCCGATGTAAGTCGTGGCAACGATGTATTGTCCCTTAGACATGGCATTGCTCACGGCATCTATCTGCTTGTCCTCAGTCAGCATGACTGCCTGCAAGACACAGGGAAAGAGGACAGCGTTGAAGACGGGTAGCACGGGAAAGGTACTATGAAAGAGTACCTTAAGAGCGTCATGCTCATCGTCAAGTATCTCATCTTCATCTATAACGTTCGGCAAGGGAATGACCATGCCCCCTGAGCCAACGTTGGGCAATGCGGTCTCCACAAAGTCGTAATTGTCTTCTTTCATATGAGCGATATTAGCTATCTATTGCGTAAATCTGCTTGTAACGTTTGCAAATATACCACATTTATCCGAGTAGACGTGGGAAGGGGAGCGACCAAAGCTACCTCACGGTGCCTATAAATAGCAATCTCCACAGAGGAATAGACAGATAGCTCCGTGGAGAACGCTTATTTCCTCCGATGCGTGAAATGAAACTTCGGAAGAATGAAATGAAAGTTCGGAAGAAAGATTTCGAAGTTCCGAAGAATTTGCCGTTTGCTCCCTGGAGAATCTCAATTCCCTCGGTAGAAAGTCCGTTTCTTCGGCAACTCGCCGAAATAGGTCAAGGATAGCTCATCGCCATAAATACGAGGAAATCCAATTCCCATCGGATGAAAATCCATTTTCACCTGGGAGATAATCCATTTTCACCTAGATGAAAATCCATTCATAGGGCGACGCTAGCTGACACGCAGAGATAAAGCAACAGGCTCAACCGCCTCGACGAAGCGATTGAGCCTGCTCTAGTTGCTCTGTGTGCCTGAAGTCAGATAGCGATTAGTGGGATAGGCGTGCTATCCGATGCGCTGAGCCGGTGTGGTCGCTGTGCGACTACTCGACTACTTGACGACTACTCTTCGGCACGAAACATAGGACTCCACGGGGGTAGTAGCTTGGGTGTCTTGCCCTGGAGCTCCTTGGCACGTGGCGTGAGGTACTTTTTATTGACTACTAAACGGAAGGTGTATGCGTCAAACCATTCGTCCGTCATGATCAGATGCCCCTGATGTCCAGAGGTGGCGCCCCAGCTGTTCTCGACCATCCACTTGGTGGGCTTGCCTGACTTGTCTAGGTCTACCGCTACGAGTGTCATAGCGTGTGTGGAGCCACTGTCAAAGGATGCGATGCGTTCGCCCTTTGTCATAGTCATCGGTACACCCGTAATCGCCTCGTAGTCATCGTAGCCGAGGGTGAGTAGGCCAGACTCTTTATTGAGCTCCTTGCCTACGTCACAAGAGTAGTACATCATGTTGCCATCCTTGAGGGAGGCGATGGCCATCTGTTTGATCTCCTCCATCGGGAGGTTGATGTAGGTCCAGTCCTTGCCGTCCCATGCGTGGCGATCATACTCGATAGCGTAGGTCTCGTAGTAGGGCTGCGAGGGATCGTTCATGACCATCACGTAGTCATCCTTGAGATTGACACCGATCATCTCCTGGTAGAAGCTTAGTGGGGTGTACTCCTTGGTCGAGAGGACCTTGCCGTCAGCATCTCTGAGGGTGTACTCAAAGGTGGTGGGCGGTGTGCCAAGGTTGAGGCAGAGGAGACGGTAGATGGCTTGTAGGGTCATCTCCTTCTCCTTGCGTAGCTCTGCCAGTGTGGCGCCTTGCTCGGCCTTGGCGCGTAGCTCCATCCCACCCTGTCGGAGGAGCTTGGCTATGAGTGAGGAGAGGCGCGAGGTGTTGTTGCTACTATAGGTCTCTGGCATCACGTCACTGGGTACGACACCGTACTTGAGGAGGTTGTCCGAGATGCCGGTGAACTGCCCGCCGTCATTGATCGGGTGCTGGAAGAGCCACTCCACCTTGCGGTCGGTGATGGGGAGCGTGCGGGTCTCGAGAATGCCCTCGAGGAAGAGGTTGGACTTCTCTAGCTGATCCCAAAAGAAGGAGTAGCAGTGGGAGAAATAAAACTCTCCGAGGTTGTTGTCCTTGATGAACTTAGCCCTTAGGACGTTGAAGCCGGTGAAGAGCCAGCAACGCCCAGATCTCTTCTGATCGGTAATCCCCTTCGTGGGTACTCGGTAGGTGAAGTGATCGTCGGGCGGTGTCGCGAGCTCGGCATTGGCGAGTACCATGCCGTTCTGTACGATACTATTGTGGAGGGCTCGCTCAGCAGGAGCTTTTGGAGTAGCTTGCTGGAGCTTCTGTAGGAGCTCGGGTGTGATGGCACCGTCGCTGCGGTTGGAGCTTTCACTCTGTGCTAGTAGCATGACGCTGGATAGTAATAGGAGTAAGGGAAAGAGAAGTTTCTTCATAAAAGTGATATAGTTTATATGACGGCAAAGGGTATGGAGTAGCTGTGCTTGCCCTCGCTGTCGGATAGTAATGCGTGGTAAATGCCTGAGGGGTAGCGCTCACCGCTCGGTAGGCGGGTGGTGATGGTGAGCTCGCCGGTCTGCGCTACCTCCTGATAGATCAGATTGCCCGCACCGTCTAGGATGCGTACGGTAGTGCCGGCGGGGAGCTGGGTGAGGGTGATGAGGTCTGGGTCCTCGGGGCGTAGCGGGTTGGGGTAGATGTAGACCTCTTTGCTCTGTGCAGACCAGTCACTCGTCTGACCTATATAGAGGGAGACGAGCCCTGCTGAGGTGGCGATGTAGAGGACTCCTCGCTCCTTGTCAATGGCGAGGGAGAGGACGTCGTTGGTGAGTAGGGGACTATTGTCCTTGGTGTAGTGTGCTAGGAGCTGAGTGCCGTCGGAGGAGAGGAGGTAGAGCCCGTCTGATCCAGTGCCGCACCACTTATTGCCGAGCGCATCGATGGCGATGGCGGTGATGGGCATATTGTCTAGGACATAGTAAAGGTTGGGCTCCTGTCCCCCTACGGGTCTAGAGGCTAGCGGGGTGCTTTGCGAGATGAAGCTACTGGGATTGGCAACGCAGATGGGCCCTTTGTCAGTAGCTATCCAAAGGCTACCCGATGGATCTAGAGCTAGGTCGTAGTAGTGCTTGGCGGCAATCTCCTTGCCAGTACGATCGACAAACTTAGAGACGAGGCGGTACTCATCGTCTGACTGATCTAGCGGTGTACCCTTGTCGTCAAAGATGAAGACACCGTTATTGCCATCAGCACTGCGGTGGTATATGAGTAGCCACTTGACGCCATTGGGTAGCGCCAGCATAGGACCGAAAGCGTTGACCAACTCTATGTCTGGGTACGAGATAGCTTTCATCGTGCCATCAGGAGTGCGCACTACGAGGGGGTTGGCTACCAACCCTTGACCTTGCGCCATCCATAGGTTGCCCCTATGGTCGTAGCATAGCGAGCCGACACGGACGTTGTGTGCTGTGGGTGAGTCATTGTCCCAAGCTCTGACGAATGGAGCATTGTCTGGAGTGTATCGATTGAGGATCAAGCGCCCTTGGATCTCGTAGAGTCCTTCGCCCCAAGAACCGACGAAGTAGTGGTTAGCGTCATGCGGGTCGACGGCG
Source organism: uncultured Porphyromonas sp. (assembly GCA_946997275.1). Classification (GTDB taxonomy): domain Bacteria; phylum Bacteroidota; class Bacteroidia; order Bacteroidales; family Porphyromonadaceae; genus Porphyromonas. The sequence goes on along the minus strand of CAMPUN010000053.1, from coordinate 1,265 downwards.
ATGGAGACGAGGTCGTAGACGGGGATGTAGTTGGTCTGCTCGACGATCTGCCAGTAGGTCCAGTTGTCCCATTGCGGTGGGGTGTAGATCTGGATGTGACCTGGTATCCAGAAGGCGTTGTAGTTGCGCCCTCCGCTGACGGAGTAGAGCCTGCCATGCTGAAAGGTGATGTAGAAGTGCTTGTTGACCTTCGGGGCGTTGGCTTCGAGGGACAGCTTTTCGAGAGAGACTTTGCCCTCGGAGGCGGAGGCGAGGTCGGCTTTGTAGAGAGATCCGCCCGCTGTGAACCATAGTCGATCTGCTGAGCTGTCGCCTGAGAGACTTTGCAGACGGGCGGGTAGATCGATGCGTATGCATTCGCCTCCAGCTCGCCACACGAGTAGCGAGTCGGCGCCTGCGACAGCGACCCCATCGGCTAGTGAGAAGAGACGCTGGGCCCAGCCACTCTGCGCCATCATCTGAGGGGTGGCACTGGCTTGGGCTAGCGTGGTGCGATAGAGGTTGTGCAGGCTGTCTATGTACCAGAGCGAGCCATCGGGTAGGGCGGTGATGGCGGTCATCTCCTTTTCAGGTAGACCGCTGATGAGGCTCCAGGAGGCGGGGTCTTGGAGGTTTTGCGATAGGGTGCTAGAGCGTAGCCCTTCCTTGGTTAGCGCATAGAGCTTTTCGTCTAGAGCAAAGGCGTCTAGCACCTCTTTGCCTAGGAAGGCTGTGGCAACGATCTGATGATTGTTGAGGTCGATCTGCATGAGCCCGAAGTGACCAGCGATGAAGGCGTACTCCTTATAATAGAAGATGCGCGTGGCGGTCTTGTCGTTGAGGTTGCTATTGTCGCTGATGCCTACAAGGTTGTAGATGTGGTCACTGTAGATGAGGTCGATACGCCCCGAAGCGAAGTAGACGGTGGTGACCTTGTGGCTAGGCGAGTAGCGGATCATGCGAGCGTCTAGGTCGCTGATAGGGGTCAAGCCATCAAGGAGGTGGATCTCATTGGGATGCTCTGGAGAGACGGTGCCGATGACGCCCTCGGTGGTGAAGAGTACCTGCTCGGGCAGGTCAGCGACAAGCTCTACATCTCCTACGGCTAGATGCCACTGCCACAACTGCTCTTGAGCTGTTAGCGGAAGGGTGCACAGAAGGAGCGGGAGGAGGAGTAGGTGTATGGAGGCTTTCATAGGTTGTGCTGGGTAAGGTATGTGCGGAGCTGGTCGACGGCTCGTGTGCGGTGGCTGATGGCGTTCTTCTCTTGTGGGCTCATCATGGCA
>CAMPUN010000052.1 GCA_946997275.1 uncultured Porphyromonas sp. | reverse complement strand
TTGGTAGACGTAGTCAAAGGAGACGATACCGCTCTTGCCACTGTCGTCTATGTAGCTAATCATCTTGACTTTGGCGTATTTCCCGTCGGCTGTTCGGATGATGAATATATTGTCCGAGGGAGTGTATTTTGGGGGTGGACCACTGAATCCGATCATTTTGTTGAGCTCGGGGTTGCCGGATACTTCGGCTTTTATCAGTTCGCCTTTCCAGCCCAATATGGTGATTGCTTCGTCCACGATGTAGCCTTCGGTGGGGGCTTCTTTCACTGCGGATAGGTTTGTCTGGTTGGTCATGAGAGCCCCTCCTTTGCCTTTGCCGGATGTGCCGCAGTTGGCTCGGAAGTAAAATGAGTGGATCGCAATGTCCCAGTCGGTACGTTCCTTGAAGTTGGTTTCGTCAATTCCGGGCACCTCTTTGCCAGTGGCGAAGCTGAAGTAGATCCAGTCTTTCCCGAGCTCTCCTTTGCAACGTCGGCTCTGCGTGTAGGTCTTTTTGTTTTTTGAGGATGGTGCGTTTGGCCTGTTGTCTCCGCAGGAGACGATGACCAATGACAGCACCAGAGCACTGATCAGTGCGAGAATGCATTTTGTTTTGTTCATCTCTTTAATAGGTAATAGTGACAGTTGTTTTTACAGGTTGAAGTGGTAGGACATGAATAAGTTTCGGCCGGGGCCGGCATAGGAGTTGAAGGAGACAACGTCTGCTTGGTAGTTGAAAATGTTGTCTACCCCTATGGTGAGTGTGCCCCACTTTGGGTGGGTGTAGGCGATGGTCGACCGCACCAGGGTGTAGCCCGGTATGGTTATTCGGTATGGAGTCTCTTTTGGGATGCCTTCGTCCTCGATGGTTGTCAGTCCGGCTAGGCTTTTCTTTCCCATTACTGATGCACTGATATTGAATGCCAGCCGGTGGTTACCCCAGTACTGTAGGTACTCGATTCGCCCAGTCCCAGAGATCGGTGCCTGGGAAGTGAGTCTCACTCCGTCGTGAAAGAAAGGGTGCAGGTAGTGCGATGCCAGGTGGATCTGTAGGGGCAGGCTGATGAATGGCCTGATGCGCATCTGGATTTGAACACCTGCGAGTGTGGACTTCGAGATGTTGCGATAGTGGAGCTCTTTTTGGTCTTCGGACCAGATACCCTCGATCTTGTTGGTGAAGAAGTTGTAGTATCCCGAGAGCATCACATACAGTTGGGGATGTGTGTACTCTGTTGTCAGAGAGAGGTAGTGGTTGGACTCCGGCTTGAGCTGTTTGTTGCCGTAGATCCAAAACATACCGAGGTGGTCCCAGTCCATGTAGAGTTCTTTGATACTTGGGGATCGGTAGCCGCGACCGTAGTTTAGCCGGATGGTAAAGGGTGACACCTTGTAAAGTAGAGCCAATTTTGGGGAGAGGTTGATGCCGTACCCCTTGTTATAGTCTACCCTTAGCCCGCTGATCATGCTCAGTGAGGTCCCCGGTATTTTCCAGTCATCTTGGACAAATAGAGCGTAGGCCCCCTGTGCTCGGGCTGTCAGTCCATCTTTGCTAAACTTATCCGCATAGAGTACTTCCCGTAGGTATTCAGCTCCGGTGATCAGTTCATGGTCATTGCCTATGGTCCATCTGTACGAAATATTGGGCTGGAGGACTGTGTGCGTGTAGACGAGCTGTTTTTGCATCTTTTTTTGCTCGAATACGGTGTATCTGCGATATCTGTCTCCGTGGATATTTGCTTCCCAAGTACCACCGTTGAGTAGGGTGTATTTTGCAGAAAAGAGTCCGGAGAGGTCTCGGTTGTACTCGTGCTTGTTGTCCAGGTAGAGGTCATGTACGCGCTTGGAGTAGTAGTTGCCTTGTGCAGTCAGGGTCAGTGCCTTGATGGGGGTCCACGACAAGGTCTGCTTGGCAGTCATTGTGGTGAACCCAGAAATGTTGGTAGGTGTGGAGCTTTTCTCCTTGGTGACCGTTTTGTTGAGCTCGGGGTAGTATATGGTGCTACCGGCTTTGTCGTAGATGTTGTAGGCATCTTTGGTTTGTATCGAGAGTACGGTCTGGGTACTCCAGCTTTTCTTTTTGTACCCGATGGTCAGTGCGCCGTCAGCATTTGGCATGTCGGTGCTTGTCTTGTAGTACCGGTATTTGTCATCAGGCTCTATGTGGGAGTAGTTTTTTTGAAACCTCGTCCCCCATCTCAGGTCCACACCTAGACTTAGTCGGTCGGTTGGCTTGCGTGTGATGATGTTGATCACACCGCCCATCGCTTGTGAGCCGTAGAGTGCCGATCCAGCACCTTGTACGATCTCGATGCGTTCAATATTGTTGAGGTTCAATCGGGTGTAGTCGATGTTGTTGCCCGACTCGCCGGCGATCCGTTCCCCGTCGATCAAGAATAATATGTGCTTGGCTCCAAGACCTTGTAGGTTGATGCTCGTGCCAAATCCCACTTCGCTAAATGAGAGACCTGGTATCTCGTCTTGTAGGAGGGACTTGATGTCCATCCAGCCTTGTCTCTCGATCTGTTTGCGTGAGATGACTTGCGTGAGTACTGGAGAGTCCGATATTTTCTTTGGGGTCCGGGTGGCCGTGACGACCACTTCGTCTAGCTCGTGATACATCTTCAAGCTGTCTTGCCCAAATCCTCTTAGGGGAGCAAGAATGAGAAGAATAAGAGCAAAGTGGTAAGCTTTCATGTGTTGTATCTCTCGTGTTTCCGATCAATGCACAAAGGTAAAACAATCCCGTTGGGTGGAAAATACCTAACAGTTGCTGTTTTTCCCCGTTTTTGGTGGACTCTGTTGGCATGGTCTAGGTAGATCTCTCGGGGTGCGTGGCGTTGCCTGCCTTTTTAGTGCGTCCTAACCGAGTTTCCTCTGCATGAGACTACAATTTTCTGAGATTTTTTTAGACGGGGCTTTTGTTCCTCGGGAGATCGACTCTGTGATCTTCAGGGATTGGAAATGAAAGGAGAGTACGACTTGCTCCGTGCACTTGCAGTGTAGCCATACTACTCTCCAAAGGGTGATGAAACCAAGAATTTGGTGATTGTTCAGAGAAATGGTACTTTTGAACTCGGATAACACAAAGTAAGTGTACTCTGTACGGACTCTCAAAAATATCCGTCTTGGCTACAATTTGGCTACAGGGATTTTAGGGAGTGTATAAAGAGAGTGAGACATAGGAGATTGTAGGTGTAAATTCATTTCCCCTCACTTCCGCTCCTAGCTGTTGCATAAAGGAATTACTGATGCTACAACTAGAGCAACGGAGCAGAATCAAGTAAGTGTCGTGACCCATACGGGTTGCGACACTTTTTTGGTTGTATGTGTATGTCAAAACGCTGAATCTCTTTTGCCCGTCGAGCCTGATGCGTCACGAAGTGGTGCAAAAGTCGTAGCTTTGCACATGCACTTCGATAGGTGAGGGTGCTCCTTGCCGCGAGGAACTATGTATCACGATATAAGATAGCATAATGGACAAGAAACTAGAAGCGGCTGCGAGAGCCTATCATGCGCTCCCTCAGCCTGGTAAGATAGAGGTGCGACCCACTAAGTCGCACAATACACAGCAGGATCTGACACTCGCCTACAGCCCTGGCGTGGCGGTGCCCTGCAAGGATATAGAGGCCAATCCTGAGCTTGCCTACGACTACACGGCCAAGGGTAATCTCGTCGCCGTCATCTCCAACGGTACCGCCGTCCTAGGACTGGGCAATATCGGTGCTATGGCAGGTAAGCCGGTCATGGAGGGCAAGGGGCTCCTCTTCAAGATCTATGCGGGCATTGATGTCTTTGACCTAGAGGTCGACGAGAAGGACCCCAAGAAGTTTGTCGAGATCGTCCGCTCGCTGGCGCCTACCTTCGGAGGTATCAATCTTGAGGACATCAAGGCGCCCGAGTGCTTTGAGATTGAGGAGGAGCTGAAGGCTACGCTTGACATACCCGTCATGCACGACGACCAGCACGGCACCGCCATCATTTCTGCGGCCGGTATGCTCAACGCCCTCAAGATAGTGGGCAAGAAGATCGAGGAGGCTAAGATTGTGGTCAGTGGCGCCGGTGCCTCGGCGCAGTCCTGTACTAAGCTTTACATAGCCCTGGGAGCTAAGCGGGAGAACATTGTGATGGTCGACTCCAAAGGGGTCATTCGCACCGATCGCCCCAATCTAGATGAGCGCAAAGCTTTCTTTGCGACCAGTCGTGAGGGCATCTATACGTTAGCTGATGCGATCCAGGGGGCTGACCTTTTCCTTGGGCTTTCGCAGCCTGGCGTGCTGACACCTGAGATGGTCCAAAAGATGGCTCCTAATCCAATTGTCTTCGCTCTGGCCAATCCAGAGCCTGAGATCAAGTATGAGGATGCAAAAGCGGCACGCCCTGATGTGCTTATGGCTACGGGGCGGTCGGACTATCCGAACCAAATTAACAATGTGATCGGCTTCCCCTATATATTCCGAGGAGCGCTTGACGTGCGTGCCACGGCGATCAATGAGGAGATGAAGATGGCTGCCACGATTGCGATAGCAGATCTAGCGCAGGAGCCTGTCCCCGACGAGGTTTCAAGCGCCTATGGACATATGCCTCTACACTTCGGTCCTGACTACTTTATCCCTAAGCCTGTAGATCCGCGTCTCATTACGAGGGTCTCGATGGCCGTTGCTCGGGCTGCTATCCGTACGGGTGTAGCGCGTCGGAATATTACCGACTGGGAGGCTTACGAGCAGTCGCTCCTAATGCGTACGGGAGGCATGAGTCACCTGCTACGTCGTATCCACGAGGCGGCGCAGAAGTCGCCGAAGCGCATGGTCTACGCTGCAGGCGAGAATCCACTCGTACTGCGTGCTGCCGCTGAGGTAGCGCAGCTGGGCATCGCTCATCCTATCGTACTCGGTGATCCAGTGGTCATCCGAGAGCTTGCCAAGGAGCATGATCTGGACCTCTCCACGATCCAGATTATCAATCAGCATGACGAGCAGTGGAAGGCTAAACGCGAGGAGTATGCCCAGCGCTACACAGAGCAAAACTGGCGCAAGGGTGGTGTCCTGAGCGAAGCTAAGGACAAGATGTTTGGCCCGAATTACTTCGGTATGATGATGGTACAGTGCGGTGATGCCGATAGCTTGATCACAGGTATTTACTCAAACTATGCCTACCTCTCCAATGTGGCCCGCGATACGGTCGGTATAGCACCTGGGCATCAGCACTTTGCCACGATGCACCTTGTGATGATGAAGAGTGGTCCCCTCTTCCTGGCAGATACGCTGATCAATCAAAACCTCAAGGCTGAGACGCTGGTAGACATTGCGCTACTGGCTGCCGAAAAGGTGCGCTGCTTTGGCATCAAACCCGTCATTGCGATGGTTAGCTTCTCAGACTTTGGTAGCACCGATGCCGAGTCTTCCGTGGAGGCTCGCAAGGCGGTCGAGATACTACACAGAGACCACCCGCAAATCGTGGTGGACGGTGAGATGCAACTACAGACCGCGCTCAACTATCAGCGACGCGATGAGGAGTATCCGAACAATCGCATCAAGGGAGAGCCCGCTAATGTGCTCATCTTCCCCCGTCTCTCAGCTGCGAATGCGTGCTATCAGCTCCTCAAGCACCTAGACATCGCAGAGGATGTGATTGGTCCTATCCAGATCGGACTGGCTAAGCCGATCTACTTCGCCGATCACGATGCCGACGTCAAGGACATCGTCAATATCACCGCGATGGCATCGTTAGACTCCAGCTCCTGCTTCGTCTAGTCCATCGCTCCATAGTACGACAAAGGGGGAGATCCACCAGGCCGGTGGGTCTCCCTCTTTTAGTTTCATACGGGAGAGACAATTGTGCCATCCGTAAGAGCGAGTTAGAAGAGACCCTGACGGTAAAGCTTCACATAGGGGAGGGAGAGAAAGCCACGAGGCACCTACACCGTAACGTGTAGATGCCTCGCATCGTATGAAGTCCTTGCGTATGGACGATTATCGTGCAGTGACGACAACTTTGACTCCTTAGAGCATGACTCGCTCTACTGATGAAGTAAGAGCTGAGGTGCTGCGGAGTAGATAGACGCCAGCTGTGGGGAGGGTAACCTGTGCAGTGGCGTGAGGCGCTAGCTCTAGCGTGGCGAGGCATGCTCCGTCCGTGCTGTAGAGCGCTACCTCCATCGTGGCTGCGCTTAGGCTCTCAAGGTGTAGCGTGCCATCGTGCTGATAGCTCCAGCTGAGCTGTGTGGTCTGTAGCTCAGGCGATGCAATAGCTCTTGGCTCTTCGCCCGTGAGGTCGTCTCCATGTAGGATGAGCTGCCAATAGGGAGCGTTCATATACTTTTGCATAGCCTCTGGATAGACTTGTAGCTGTACAGAGGGAAGATTGAGACCCATGAGAGACTCCTCTGTGAGGACGGGCGGCTCAATGGCGTAGCTATAAATGTCCTTAAGCTCCTTGCAGTCGCTGAGTACGAAGGCGCCCATACCGAGGAGCGTCGAGGGTAGACGTAGTGAGCTAATCTTGTGACACCCTGCGAGTGCGTAGTCTGATACGAAACTGGTGCCATAGGTGACGATGGCCTCGCCCTCAGCCCCTGAGGGGTGTGCCATAAAGACTGTCTGCTCGCCGTCTTTTGTGGTCGCCTTGTAGTAGAGCGAACCATTTGCGAGCCAATACTTATCATTACCAGGGAAAGAGAACTGACGCATCCCGTTGTTGACAAGAGCGGCAACGCCGATACGCTTGATCGTTTGTGGTATAGTGATACCCTGGACATCGGGACACTCGTAGAAGGCGTAGTGGTAGATGGTCTCTGTCTCTGCGGGCACCTTGTAGTCCTCGCTCTTGAGCTTGGCTGGAGCCTCGTAGAGTGTCTTCAGGTCGGCTGAGTAGAGTACGCCATCACGAGAGATGAAGTGCTTGCTCCCAGAGGCGACGGAGATAGCGGTGAGCTCGGGGCAACGACGGAAGAGCTTAGCGCCCACACGCTCTAGACTGGCTGGTAGGGTCACGGTCTCGAGGTTTTCGCAGCGCATGAATGCACTGTCAGCGATCGAGCGTACG
>CAMPUN010000051.1 GCA_946997275.1 uncultured Porphyromonas sp. | reverse complement strand
GTGCGATCTTTATAGACCTTCACCTGCTGACTGCTTACTAACGTATTGCTGGTGATCCCTTCGTAAGGTAGCATGTTTAGGGAGTCCCCATTATAGTCGAAGACATCCCAGTTCTTCAGTTTAGAAGCCTCCACCTGCTCTTTGGTACACTCATTCACTTCGGTGGCTGCCTTCTTATTGACCACGACAAAGCGACCACGCTCCTTACCATTTCTATCGGGCAGTGCCTCTACAATAGACTGCATGGCAGCACTATTCAGCTTGTTACCATAGCAAAACAGATTGTCTAGAGCTTTAGATGCAGGCATGATAAGCTGTGTGAGTCCGTTGTTTGCACAGTAGAGATGCTTTAGCTGACTATTCTTAGAAAGGTCTAGTGAGCTTAGCTTGCAATCATCGAGATATAGTCTCTCTAGTGAGGTACACTGAGAGAGGTCTAGAGCTGTCACGGGAACACGTGTCATAGATATGTAGGTGATCTTAGGACAGTGTGTTAGGTCTAGCTCGGTGATGTTCGTTGCGTTGATATTTAGTTCTTGAAGTGCTGGGCAATGGGCCAGATCAAGTGAGGTGATAGCCGTCGAAGGTACGTTTAGGACCTCTAGCTGACTTCCCTCAGGGAAGCGTAGGCTGGCTACCCCAGTAGAAGCGAGATAAAGCTTCTTAAGCTGTGGAGAGTGTGAGATATCTAGCTCAGTTAGCTTCTCGTTGGTTGTTGCCATAAGACTCTCTAGTGAGGGTAGGTGCGTGATGTCTAGCGCAGTGAGATAGTTCTCTTGCAAATTCAATAGCACAATGTCTCCGTAGATGTATTGCTCAGTGTCAGACACTAGGTACGAAAGGACCTCTTGTCCCCCATCTATGAAGCTACCCTCATAAGTTAGTCCCTTTACTTCAATAGGAGAACCATCTTTGGTGACGGCCGTGATAAAGACCTTCTCGCCCTTGGGGAGCTCTGTCTTAAAGTAAGCGTACGGCTTGACCTCTTCGGGATCGCCCGCAAAGAGCTTCATGTCGTCTTTACTCCCATTGAAGTCATACACCGTCCATCCCTTAGCCTTGGCATCAGATACGTTTGTCACGGTACAGGCGTTTGCCTCCTGCGCGTCACTCTTGTCGACAGCTATCAAGCGATGCTCTTGAGAGGTACTATAGGAGGACAAAGCAGAGATAATCTCTTGAAAAGCTGAAGCCGAGAGCTTATTGCTTCTTACGTCCAGCTCCTGTAATTGCTGATGCGTCCCTAGCTTCACCTCTGTGAGCGCATTCTTACCGAGTCGAACACGCTTGAGCAGTGGGTTGTGGGTTAGATCGAGTGAAGTAAGCTTGGCCTCACTGATATAGAGCATCTTGAGAAGAGGCAAGGCACTCAGATCTACGGTCTGAACGTTTGTCCCGTTCAGTCGTAAGTCCTCGATCTTGGCATTGTGTGAGAGGTCTACCTGCTGTAACTTTGTCCAGTTGAGACTGAGTACTCTGAGTTGTGGATTATTCGATAGATCTATCTCCGTAAGAGGCATATTAGCAAGGTAAGCAGTCTCTAGCAGTGGAGCATGTGTGAGATCCAGCTTTTCTAGCGAGCAGTCAGTAGTAACTATATGCTTTAGAGATGGTAGCATGGAGACGTCAAGGCTCTTGAGATAACCGTTCTTGTGACAGTACACCTCTTCGAGTATGGTGCAGTGAGACAGGTCGAGTGATGAGATTAGATTGTCACTACAGTCAATCATAGTGAGATCCCCCTTCACCTTGACCTCAGAGGCTGAGAGCTCACAGACGTAGACGGGGCCCTTGCCATAGTTGTCTGTACGTACGATGGAGGTTCCTTCCAGCTCTACGTGTGGATTCTCCTCTTTGGTCTTCCACATTAGCTTGACTTGGTCTCCAGCGATCATGTTTGTCTTGAAGGTTATATAGTTCGATGAGACAACGGGGACATAATCGTCTCCATAGTATGGCTCCATGTCTTGGACACTACCCTTGTAGTCATACATCTCCCAGTTCTTACCCTTAGCAATAGCGACGTGACTCATAGAGCAGACATTACCCTCCAGAGCACTTTTTGTATCGATGACTATCATACGCGCAGGCTTGCTAGCCGATATAGTCGGGAGAGACTCCACGAGGAGCTTCATATTGTCCGTATTTATCTCATTGCTATAGCAGGCTATCAGTGTTAGGGCTGGACAGTCAGAGATGTTTAGCTGAGCAAGTCCATTTCCATTGACTAGTAGCGTCTCTAGCTTGGTAAGTCCTGTGAGATTCAGGTCGTAAAGGCGATTGTCTCCTACATCTAGTATCTTTAACTCCTTAGAAGCAGAAAGGTCAAGCTCCTCAACATTGTTTCCCTCGATACGAAGCTCTCGCAGGTAAGGCAGTTTGGTCACATCAATCTGTGCTAGGTCAGAGTGTGAGCAGTCTATAGCTCGAATGTTGCCACCAGAGAGCTTGATGGTAGACTCTTTGAGCTGGTAGATATAGTGCTTTGCCCCATCTTTCGGCTCGATGCGGAGGAAGTGAGCCCCCTCGACAGCTGGATCGGTGTCACACTCTATCTCTATGGAGACCTCCGTGCCAGGATATTTCTCAAAGGAGAGTGTCACCTCTTCACCTTCTGAGGCGAGGAGGGCGTGAGGTATACAGATCCCTAGTAGGGCGTATACGATAGCGAGTAGTTGTTTTCTCATATCTATAGATGTTTAAGCTAGTCTTGTATGTCTTGTTATTCGCCTCTCGAGAGAGCCACCACGCTACTTTGCCCCATTGCTGAGATTATTATCTGTAGCGGATAGTCAGTTATATCTATTGAAGTCATCTCCTCTCGGACTATCGTCCTATACAGTAGTACTCCTGTCGGAGAGAATACGGCGAGCTCCTCCCCTATGGGCAGATGGCGTATCTGAAGTTCCCGTCCCACTTGTGCCACCGTCCAGTGGCGTTGTAGCGGGGATTTGATAGAGTTGGGATTCGAGACGCCTTTGTATCGCTTAGCTCGTGTGGGACTGCCATTGAAGTCTAGGACGAGCCAATTCTTTTCCTCCCCTTGCGCTACATCTCTCTGATAAGCACTATTACCTTCGGTCTTTATCGAACTATCGCAAAAGAGTAGCCGACCGCGACTCCCATCGAGTCTGCTAGGCAAGCTTGCGAAGAGACTAGAGGCATGGAGCGTATCGATCTTATTGCCATAGCAAGCGAAATGCTGTAGGTTAGGATAGGTTCCTAAGGGGATGCTTTGCAACTTATTGCGCGAAGCATCAATCCTCAAGAAAGGAGCCTCTTGAGGCAGGGTCAATAGCGTAAGAGCGTTACGACTGCAGTCCAGATCCTCCAGACGTTGATGAGCTGAGAGATCTAGCTCTGTCAGATTGTTTTCAGAGCAGGAGAGAGACTTGAGTCTCTTGTTGTTTGCCAGTGAAAGCTCTTTCAGCTGTAGCTTATCTAGATTCAGCGTCTCCAGCTTCTCACACTGAGATAGGTCTACCTCCCTCAGCGCACTATAACCAGCGTATAGCTGTCGCAGATTTGTCAGTGAGCGAGCGTCTATCGTCGGGATACCGCACTCCACGATCTGGAGTGTCTCTATCTTTTTGTTTGCAGTGAGATCTAGAGCTTGTAGCTGTGGGTTCTTTACCAGCAGTAGCTCCGTCAGCGCAGGTGCCTTAGAGCAGTCCAGTGATGTCACGCCGCAGTCCCCAAGGTCAAGCTTTGCGACATTACCAGCTATGGTAATCAGCTCTTTGTCTATTCGATAGACCTCATAGGGGGTCTCCCCCGGGGCGTCTAGATAGAGTAGCGTAGCTCCCGATATGGTGCAATCCTCTCCAGCCACAGGCGCTATCTCTATGAGGAGTGTCTCTCCGACAGGTCGGCTCGTCCTAAAGGTAACTCCTGCCTCTGAAGCCACATGTGGCGTGTAGTCCCAGCCCTTGTAGTATGTCAGCTTATCCTCATCATTGACGATGGCTAGCGGAGTAAAGCCTTTCTCTTTGAGTTTGCTTACCATCTTTGCAGAAAAGCGATTAGCATCACCTCCTTCACGGCTGTCAAAGACGATAGCCCTCTTAAATAAGTTCTCATCATCACTTGTCGCCAATGCACTTACGAGCGATGCTGCCTTAGCATCTGACAACTTGTTATTGGCAACATTGAAGAGGGTCAGCGGTAGACTAGGGCTCAACAGTATCTCCTCCAGCTTGTTGTTGCGACAGTCTAGCTGCTTCAATTGCTTTAAGGTAGTGAGATCTAAGCGATCCAGAGTATTGTCCCTGCAGATCAGCGAAGAGATCAGCGACTCCGTAGAGAAAGACAGCTGGGTCAGCTCTGCTTTAGAACAGTCCAGGGAGAGGATATCCCCATAGAGCTGCACTGTGCCACCGTTCCCCAGTCGTAGCTTCAAAAGCGTCTCTCCGGAGAAGTACTTCTCTTCTGAAATGGTCTCTGCCCCTTCAATACGATAGGGTTCCTCACTTCTTATCGTGATAGAGATCTCTCCATTCTGAGGCTTTGCAGAGGATAGCGTGATGAGACGATTGGACACTTGAGGTACATAGTCAAAGCCCCTATAAGGCTTCATACTGAAAGGACTCCCATTATAGTCAAAGACATCCCAGCCTCTCATCTTCGCGGCCTCAACAGCTTTCTTCGAGTACTTGTTTGCCTCTTGCTGCGTATTATCCACCGCAACCAGAGTTCCAGCTTGACTTCGCTGTGGCAAGAGGCTAGGCAATGCTTCACACACCGACTGAGAGAGGTTGTTGCCATGGATGTCCAAATAGCTAAGCAGTGGACAGTGTCCGATAGATAGCTCCGCCAGCCGATTGTTGTAGAGAGCTAGTCGCTGTAACCGAGGCAAGGCGGGTATCTTCACGGAGGTCAGCTCGTTGTACGATAGATCAACAAAGTCCAATGCTGTGCTGGTGCTAAGATTGATAGATGTCAACTTATTCTTGTACGCAAAGAGCGTCCGCAAGCTTGATGCTCGCGATAAGTCTAGCTGAGTAATCTTTTGGTCGCTACAGTCTAGTCCTAAGATAGAGCCCTTGAGCTTGACCTTCTGAGAGAGGATTGTGTAATACGAGAAGGTAATCCCTTGCATCTGCTCGCTACGCAAGAACTTCAGTCCCTCTGTCACAACATCTCCGTTGGCATTGACCTCCAGTCGGATCTCACTCTTTACTGGCAGCGTGGTCACAAAGGAGATCTCTTCCTGAGCTGAGAGACTCTCCACACCTAGCCAACAGAATACAATCGAAAGAATCAAGCAACTCCAGTATGATACCCTACTCTTCATAATATCTGACTTACTTATCACTGAATAGACGTACTGCATAGCAATAAGAGCTATGAATAGGTAATAGCCTCAGCTTAGTAGCGTAATAGCTCAAAGCCCAAGCATACTCTGTGCTCCCTGGCAACGTACTGCTAGACCAATAGCGTCCACCCGTACCTATACTGACAACTTCATCTTTTTGCCCCTCTTGTACTGCGGTCTTATACCATCCACTCGCAGGGATCTTCCGCTCGAAATACAAGTCGGGGTGTAGCTGCTTGTAGTCTGTCCACCACTGCTCGGAGCTAATCGTATGTATGCTACCCGTGAAGGTCTCTCCTAGATAGCATACGGAGACGAGTAGGTAAGAGTCTGGGTTATTTGCCTTTTTGAAGTCTCCAACTAGCTCATACTTATAAGCACAGAGCATCCCATTGTCCGTGGCTGGAGGATAGTTCGGCGAGATCTCTTTGTCTCCAGACTTAAACTTCAGCGCGTAGCATGTAGTTTTATCTACGGAATTATAGTCTGCTAGATAGCTACGACGGAGTCCTCCGACCTCTATCGCCTCAGCTACATTGTATTTGCACTGAGTATAAGCAAAGGAGATCATCTCTCCACCCTCGTTACTAGGAAATATTCCTCGCCACTCTTCAACAGAAGGTAAGTGCCAGCCACGCCCCTCAATCTGAATAGATGCAAATCGACTACAAGCATCTTGGTACGAGAAGTACTTGGAGACGTCATTCCGATGAGAGGTTGCGAAGCTTGACTCCGATCCCATATTGTACTGAGCTAAGTACTCTATAGCTAGTTTGCTTTTTGGCTTTGTGGGGTTTTCGGAGCGTCTCCGAGCGAATGTGATACTATCGATCTGGCTGGTAGGCACTCTTATCTCCTTGCCATCTTTACGTACGATCAGCAGTTGCTCTTGCGCCTTCACCTCCGTGGCATAGCTGAGTAGCGAGAAGACGAGTAGACAGAGCGCACGACATGCCTGACTCAGGGCTGTATAGTTGTGGAATCTCATCTTTGCTACTTACTAATGAATAGACGTATCGGATAAGCCTCCTCTTTATTGCACTGACTTTGGTAAGCGTGCGAATTGTTGAAGAAGAAGCCCCACGAAGTAGTCTCCCCATTCTCACTCGAAGACCAGCAATAACCATGAAGCCCTACATACTTACTCTCTCCTGTGATTGATGAGATATATCCAGAGGCGGGGAATATCCGTACAACACAATCGTTTTGTCTCTCTGTCCACCACTCTTCTTTGGCAATGTCGCTAAGTGTTCCTTCAAACTCTTCTCCTAAATAACATACAGTGACCTTTAGCTGACTCTTGGCATTGCCCTCAAAAAAGTTTCCTACACGCTCATACCTATAGGCACATCGCATACTATTGTCTGTGGCAGCGGGGAATCCGTCTTCTTTAGCCGCTGTAGCTTTACACAAGCGCAAGGCGTAGCAAACCCCGTCTCCATGAGAGATGTAGCTAGCACTATAAGTTTTCCTATCTCCACGAACTTCAATCGCCTCCACATTGTCTGCCTGACTCATAGGATACTTGTATTTGATAAAGTCTCCATCCATGATCATCGGGGCTATTACTGAGAGCTCATACTTGTTGGGTAAGTGATACTTGACCCCAGCGATCTCTACCTCAGCAAACTTCTCTACCGCTTCCGACCACTTATAGCGAATGTTACTCTCGTTGTCGTAAGTCGTCGCAAAGGCATCATCTGTAGCCAAGTTGTACTCTGCTACATCGGAGATTGCGAGCTTCGGACGGGTGGGCTTTGCGGGGACGAGGACGGTTACGGAGCATTGCTTTTGTAGCTTGCCGATGGTCGCCGTGATGGT
>CAMPUN010000050.1 GCA_946997275.1 uncultured Porphyromonas sp. | reverse complement strand
CGATGCGCCATCGGGAGCGTGTAGCGCAGGTTAAAGCCTCCGTAGTCGATCGGGATCACCACATCAGGAGGATTCGAAGTCATCTCCTCCCGCAAGAGCTGCGCCGCGTGACTTATCTTGTGCATACTACGCAGCACGCTTGTGAAGCCCATGACCGCTATCTCATGATAATGGTAAAGCGGAGCGACACCCGCCTGCTGCGCCATCTTGTCTCCACCGATAAAGGCAAAAGCGGGCTCCGTATCGACCGCTTTAAGTGAGGCGATGAGCCGTGCACCATGCTCGTCACCAGAAGCTTCGCCAGCTATGAGCAGATATTTCATAGCTTACACGAGAGGCTGACGCTAGAGCTGTAGAGGCCACTCCTTAGTAGCCTGCTCTAGGAAGGGGTGATCCGTCATATCGATCTGTAGGGGCGCTATCGTCGCGTAGCCCTCGACGAGCCAGTAGTGATCCGTCTCCCTACGGTGATCAGGATCCACCTGGTCGCCCTGCATCCAGTAGACAGGCGTGCCGTGAGGCGTCTCCGACCGCATGTATTCATTGACGAAGCGTCCCGTCCCTTGGGGAGCCCACTTGATCCCCTTGGCGGGAGCCTTCGGGAAGTTCACATTGAGCATCGTCGTGCGAGGTAGTCCATGCTCCATCACCTGCGGGATAAATTGCTTGGCAAAGGCACACACCTCGCTAAAGTCACACTTGTCGCTATGGTTAGCAAGCGAAAAGGCGACCGCAGGTATACGAGCTATGGCAGCCTCTATGGCAGCGCCCGCTGTGCCTGAGTAGATCGCGCAGATGCCATCGTTGCGCCCATGGTTAATCCCCGACACCACGAGGTCAGGGAGCGTAGTCGCAAAGATAGTGTTCAGCGCCAGCTTGACACAGTCCACAGGCGTTCCCGAGCAACTGTACAGTTGATAGGGTAGTTGCTCGCTCTCCTCCATGAGGGTGAGCCGTAGTGGCGTGCGGGAGGTGATCTGCGAGGAGGCTCCCGAGCGTGGCTCCGTGGGCGCGACGACCGTGACCGTCGCTATCTGGGCAAGCGTCTCTGCCAGTTCACGGATGCCCTGTGCGTGGACACCATCATCGTTGGTTAGTAGTATCTTCATAGGTTAGATTTAAGGTTGATAGTAGGACAAGTTTAGTCGTGAGCCTCAGCCGAGCGCTGGCTCTCGGGGATGATCTCCTCGAGCTTGACGCGAAACTTTAGCGCTGAGTAAGGATTGATCTCGCCAGAGCGCTTCTCTCCATAGGCTAGGTACCAGGGGATGATGATCTCCGCCTCATCGCCTACGACCATCTGCTGGAGACCAATGCGAGCCCCCTCGATGAGCTGATCCTTAGAACCACGATTAATCGCAAACTCAGCTGGGCGCTCCGAGCCGTAGTTACCATCTACGACCTTATCCCCCACGAGCATGCGCATCTCGTAGTGGCACTTGATGCGCGAGGTCTCGATGGGGTACTCCTTACCCTCGCCATGGGCGAGCCACTTCATGTAGACATAGGCAGAGGAGCCCGGGATAGAGGCTTTCGTATAGTCCTCTTTTGAAGCATACTCATTGAAGGCGTTTTCATTGTTGATGCGCCACTGAGTCGTAGCGTCGATAGGATCTTCGCAAGATGCTAAGAGGAGCAGGGAGAGTAGCATGACGAGGGAAGCTTTGAGGGATATATTATATTTCATCTTCGATCTTCTTAAGTAGCGTGTTGATACTGGTGCGCTGGGCGATGAGGTCGTGTAGCTCGGAGATAGCGATACGCTCCTGCTGCATCGTGTCGCGATCGCGCAGGGTGACCGTGTTGTCGTCGAGCGTCTGGTGGTCCACGGTGATACAGTAAGGCGTGCCGATAGCGTCCTGACGACGGTAGCGCTTGCCGATGCTATCCTTCTCATCATACTGGCAGGTGAAGTCCAGGTGCAGGAGACGTACCACCTCATGCGCCTTCTCGTCCAGCCCATCCTTGCGAACGAGCGGTAGGACAGCCAGCTTGACCGGTGCTAGTGCAGGCGGTAGCGAGAGGACCACGCGGGTCTCGCCACTCTCCGTCTGCTCCTCCTTGTAAGAGCCACAGAGCACCGAGAGGAACATACGATCCACTCCGATACTGGTCTCCACGACGTATGGGATATAGGACTCCTTCGTCTCGGGATCGTAGTAGCGAAGCTTCTTGCCCGAGAACTCCTCGTGGCGCGATAGGTCAAAGTCCGTACGACTATGGATCCCCTCTACCTCTTTATAGCCAAAGGGCATGAGATACTCAATATCGGTCGCAGCATTGGCATAGTGGGCCAACTTCTCATGATCGTGGTAGCGGTAGTCGCTCTGCGGGAAGCCTAGAGCGTAGTGCCAGTGCAGGCGCAGCTTCTTCCAGTACTCAAACCACTCTAGCTCAGTGCCTGGCTGAACGAAGTACTGCATCTCCATCTGCTCAAACTCACGCATACGGAAGATAAACTGGCGTGCCACGATCTCATTGCGAAAGGCTTTACCGATCTGCGCAATACCGAAGGGCAGCTTCATGCGTCCCGTCTTCTGCACATTGAGGTAGTTGACGAAGATCCCCTGAGCCGTCTCGGGGCGCAGGTAGATCGTCGAGGCACCCTCAGCTGTCGAACCCATCTCCGTAGCAAACATCAGATTAAACTGACGCACCTCCGTCCAGTTCGTCGTGCCACTGATGGGGCAGACGATCTTTTCGTCGACGATAATCTGGCGCAGCTCCGTGAGGTCGTTGTCATTGAGCGCCTTAGCCATCCGCTGGCGCAGTGCCTCAGCCTGCTCTAGGTAACCCATGACACGAGGATTGGTCGTGCGGTAGAGCGACTCGTCAAAGGAGTCGCCAAAGCGCTTGCGCGCCTTCTCTATCTCCTTCTCCGCCTTACCCTCGATCTTAGCGATCTGATCCTCGATGAGGACATCCGCGCGGTAACGCTTTTTAGAGTCTTTGTTATCAATGAGTGGATCGTTGAAAGCATCTATATGACCCGAAGCACGCCATATCTCAGGGTGCATAAAGATCGACGAATCGATGCCGACCACGTTAGGGTGTAGGCGAGTCATCGCCTCCCACCAGTAGCGCTTGATATTGTTTTTGAGCTCTACACCGTTCTGACCGTAGTCATAGACGGCGCTCAGCCCGTCGTAGATATCAGATGAAGGGAAGACAAATCCGTACTCCTTGCAGTGGGATACAATCTTCTTAAAGAGATCTTCTTGTGATGCCATAATGATTTCTTGTCCTAAGTATTATGCTTACAAAGATACGAAAAAGAGGTTAGAGACTAGAAGCTAGAGATTAGAGGGGTTCCTCTAGTGGCACTAGGAGCACTAGTGTCACTAGCTAACTGTCAATCGCTAAGAGCTAGTCACACCTCCGAGGAAATCAGAAATGCCTCGGTAGAAAATGAAAATCCTCCACCGAGCAACGAAAAAACTCTTCCGAACTTTGATTTCATTCTTCCGAAGTTTCATTTCATTCTTCCGAACTTTTATTTCGGGCCTCCGTGGAGGATTTTCATTTGCTCCCTGGAGCTTTCGGATTTTCCACCGAGGCGTCAGAAGCTAGAGGGGAGAAGTCCGATCATTCAGATAGCTCCGATGCCTTTAGCCCCTAAGCCGTGGGCGTGCCGACCGCTAGGACGCCGACGGAGACCTGCGCTAGGGGGATGTCCGCCAGAGCATTGAGCGCAGCCGTGAGGGTCGCGCCAGTCGTGAGCACATCGTCTAGGAGTAGGATGTGGCTATCTGGGGGGATCGCTTCGCTACCTAGTGTGAAGCTCCCGAGCATCGACTCCAGACGGTGCGTGCGGTCACGGTGCGTCTGACTACCCTGAAAGCGTGTACGTCGCAAAGCGTGAGCCAGATAGGGGATGCCCGTAACGGAAGAGATGCCCTCGGCAAGGAGCATCGCCTGATTGTATCCTCGCTCTAGCTCACGGGCCGGTGTCAGCGGCAGGGGGATGATGTAGTCTATCTGCTCCTGCTCGAGCGGTAGGAGCGTCCCCATGAGACGACCCATATACCTCGCGAGTGGCTTATTGCCGTGATACTTGATGTCGTGGACGACGAGCGCCATCACATCGTCACGAGCGTAGAGATAGGGAGCCAGTATCCTACGAGGCATCGGGTGGGCTCCACGCAAGCGGTCCAGCGCACCGACCGTATGCTCGTGATAGCGTCCCAGTGCGCCTTGACAGGTGAGGCAGAGGGGCGGAGCATTCGGCGGGAGTAGCGTGTGACAGACGGGACACCAGCGCGGGTAGAGGAGCTGTAGGAGCGACTCACGAGCCGTTGCCCGCCAACCTCGTGGCGGTGGCGGAGCGATGCGTCCTGCGGAGGGGCTTTTCGTCGGTTTGTGGCTCATAAGAGTATGGGGGCTTTTGCGCTTTACTCTTCCTCCGACGCGCTATCCTCTTCCTCCTCCCGCATTTTCTGGAGCACCTCTTGCAGCGCCTCGTACACTTCGCTCTGGTGGTAACCACGCCCCACGCCGTAGCGCATCATCTTGTCAAAGAGCGCGCGAGGCGTTCGTGCTGATGTGCGACGTAGCTTGCTCTCGAGAAGCTCCGCGAGGGAATAGTTCGGCTCCTCCGCCTCAAGGATCTCCGGCAGCACCGCCTCAATGATCTCCGTCGGCACCTCCTGCATACGTAGTGCCTGACGTATCTTGTGGGGTCCCTGGCTCATGTCTCGATAGCGTGTGCGGGCGTAGCTCTCGGCGTAGCGCTGCGGGTCATAGTAGCGACCCTCCTGGAGCAGGGCGAGGTACTCGTCGATCTCATCCGAAGGTACCTCCCGACGCATTAGGAAAAGGCGCAAATTGCGTGGCGAGCGCTCGGCACGTGCGCAGTAGTACTTGGCTTTGTTGAGTATATCGGTGTCCATAGGGTTTCGTTTTTACTGAAAGGTGGCTTGTACAAATCGCTCTCGGCCCGTCAAGTCTTTGAGCACTTCTGACGAAATGGCTCCCGCCTGCTCGCATAGCGCAGCCACCTCGTGCGCCAGCTGGTGATGCGTCTCGCAGTAGAGCGTGAGTGGGGCATGGGGCGAGCGGATCTGTGGCACGAGCGCCACGAGCGCACGGTAGTAACGGAGCGGATCGGCGTCTGGTACGAAGAGCGCCTCACGAGGCTCGCCCACGAGAACATTGGGGCGCATCGTCGCTTGGTCGCATTCGGGGATATAGGGTGGGTTGCTCACCAAAAGGGTTATCGGGGGGAGCTTGACGGGGATGCCTTTCCCCTGACACCAGGCGAAGAGGTCGCCACGAAAGAGCTGAACGGCGACACCTGTCTGACGAACATTTTGCTCTGCATAGCCTAGCGCCGGCTTCGACTGATCCATCGCATAGAGGCTCCACTGAGGGCGCTCGCTACCTATATAGATAGGGATGCAGGCAGAGCCACACCCCACGTCGAGGAGCCGCTGGGGAGCCGCCGTGGCGGGGTGACGAGCAAGGATCAGCTCGCATAGCTCGGCCGTCTCGGGGCGTGGTATGAGCACTCCCCTACCGACAGCCAGGTCGAAAGGGCCGAAGGGTGCCACCCCCAAGATGTACTGTATCGGCTCATCGTGCGCTAGTCGCTCGAGGGCTTGGCAGAGCCAAGTGGCTTCCGTGTCGGACAATTGTCTAACTTTGCGGTCAAGCAGATAGTTTGTCTGGTTAAGCTTGGTGATATGCTGTAGGAGCATTTCGCTCATAGCCTGACGCTCCCGCGTCTCGGCATAGTAAGCGGGCAGCGCCTCCGCTATCGCAAGAGCCGCATCACTCAGCATCATACCAGCAACTATCATAGCCTCACTCATTGTAGCGACCTTTATCCTGATGAAACGTACAGCACCTACCACTCCAGACGAGATCTATATGCAGCGCTGCCTGCAACTCGCAGCCTTAGCGCAGGGGCGCACCAGTCCCAATCCGATGGTCGGCTCGGTAATCGTCTACAAAGATAAGATTATTGGCGAAGGTTACCACCATTACGCCGGTGCTCCCCATGCCGAAGTGATGGCGTGGCGTAGCGTCCCCGAGGAACTGCGGGGCCTTATCGGCGAGGCGACCTGGTATGTGAGCTTAGAGCCTTGCGCTCACTACGGCAAGACACCACCCTGCGCGGAGCTCATTGCGGGGTTGCGACCCGCCCGTGTGGTTATCGCAATGCTGGATCCCTTTGCCAAAGTGGACGGACGAGGCGTGGCACGCCTTCGCGAAGCGGGCATCGAGGTCTCGGTCGGTTGCTTAGAGCAAGCGGCGATCGCGCTCAACCGCCACTTCCTCGTGGCGCAGACCTTAGGACGCCCCTACGTCACGCTCAAGTGGGCCGAGAGTGCCGACCACTACATCGATCGCCTGCGTCACGACACGAGCGAGGCGCCTTACATCTTCAGTTCGCCACTCCGACAGCGCTCAGTGCATCGTCTACGTGGGCTCCACGACGCGATCTTGGTGGGGCATCACACGGCAGAGCTGGATGACCCGCTCCTGACCAATCGCTCGGGTAGTGGCGGTCAGCCGATCCGTCTCCTCTGGTGTCACAGCCGTCTGCCTCGTCCGGAGCTCCGTATGCTACAAGACGCGACGGCACCAACGATCATACTCCTCCCGCCTGCACTCATGGCGCAGGTACCTGACGGGCAATACCCGCCTCACGTCTCCTGCCTCGCCACGACTGGCGAGGTGCGCGACCTGCTCACGCTCCTGCATAGTCAAGGCATCGAGTCGCTCCTCGTCGAGGGTGGCGCACAGGTCCTGCAGCGCTTCCTCGACGCAGACCTCTACGACGAACTCAACGTCGAGCACGCCCCCGTCGAGCTCCACGACGGCATCCCCGCCCCTCACGTCTAACTCGTCCCTCAAGACGCACAAGACTGTGCACTCTGCTTCAAAGAAAACTGATAGCCACGTGGAAAATAAAAATTCTCCACGTGGGCGAGAAAAAATTCTTTGGAAGAATCAAATGAAACTTCGGAAGAAATGATTCACTCTTCCGAAGTTTTAGTTCGCCCCTCGGTAGAGAATTTTCGTTTTCCACCGAGCCATTCGAAAACTCCTCCCGAGAAGAGAGATTAGACGAGTAGCGGTTGTAGGAACGCACGGGAGTGTCTAGCGGATGGGCGTCCGTCCCCGTTAAAGGTTA
>CAMPUN010000049.1 GCA_946997275.1 uncultured Porphyromonas sp. | reverse complement strand
GTGATCGGAGCTATCGTGGACCACGGCGAGTTCCTCGAGGTACATCGTGACTACGCACGCAACATCATCGTCGGCTTCGCACGCTTCAACGGGCAGAGCGTCGGTATCGTTGCCAACCAGCCCAAGGTAATGGCTGGTAGCCTCGACTGCAACTCCTCTCGCAAGGCAGCGCGCTTCGTACGCTTCTGCGACTCATTCAATATCCCCATCGTCACACTCGTCGACGTGCCAGGCTTCCTCCCAGGCACTGGTCAGGAGTACAACGCTGTCATCACACACGGTGCTAAGCTCCTCTACGCTTACGGTGAGGCTACCGTACCTAAGATCACGGTTGTCCTGCGCAAGGCGTACGGCGGTGCCTACATCGTGATGGGCTCCAAGCACCTTCGCGCAGATATCAACTACGCTTGGCCCTCTGCCGAGATTGCCGTCATGGGTCCGTCAGGAGCCGTCGAGGTGGTCTTTGCCAAGGAGGTCAAGGCGAGCGACGATCCCGCCAAGACAGCTTTGGAGAAAGAGCAAGAGTATCGTGATGCTTTTGCCAATCCGTACAATGCTGCTTCCTACGGTTACATCGATGACGTCATCGAGCCGAGGAACACCCGCTTCCGCATCGTCCGTGCGCTACAGCAGCTACGCACGAAGCGCCAGACGCTCCCCGCTAAGAAGCATGACAACGTACCTCTCTAATCCCTCCTACCGATGGCTACCAAGAAGATAGAAAAGGGTAAGAAGGCACCCGCCAAGAGAGCTAAGAAAGCAGCGCCAGCGCCCTCTCCCGAAGAGGTTGCTATAGCGCTCGCCTTAGCGCAGGCTCTAGGCACCCCTCACGACGAGGAGTCCTATCAGCTCACGATACGGCACAAGGAGTTCGACCCCTGGTCGCTCAAGCTACAGAACATGCGTGTCATACCACAGAAGCAGTATTATATCTAATTCCAAACGGCAGTACCTTAGCAGGCTAGCTCGCTAGACTACTAAGCACCCATATCAAATCCCTTATGAAAGAATATAAGTATAAGATCGATGGCAAAGAGTACGCCGTCAAGATAGACAAGATCGAGGGTGACCAAGCTCAGCTAGAGGTCAACGGCACCCCATACAGCGTCGAGATCATACAGGAGAAGAAGAAGGAGACCCCGAAGGTCGCCAAGTCTGCTCCTACGTCAGCCCCCGCTGCGACTGCAGCACCCGCACCCGCTGCGGCTCCAGCCTCCACAGGCAAGGGCAAAGCGGTCAAGGCTCCCCTACCTGGCGTCATCATATCGGTAGACGTACAGGTCGGTCAGCAGGTCAAGCGCGGTCAGCAGGTCGCTGTACTCGAGGCTATGAAGATGGAAAACGGCATCAACGCAGAGTGTGACGGCACCATCACCGAGATCAAAGTCAAGGCTGGAGACTCCATCCTAGAGGGTACAGACATCCTCATCATTGGATAAGGAGAGTCTGACGACCAAATATAGAGCGAGCTGGGGTTAAGAAGTGGATAGCAGAAGAGCCCAGTAAGACCTAGTGGCACGGCTTCGCTACCTCTTACTGTCTCTCACGCTAGTTGCCCACTGCTTATCCCCAGCTCGTCTGCATTACTCGTAATTCACTACACACATAGACTTATCATTATGAAAAACTTACAGCGTCTCATAGTCGCACTCACCGCAATCGTCTGCGTGACCCTTGCGATGAGTAGTTGCGAGCCCAAACAAGAGCCCAATCCTGGACCCGACACGACAGGCGTGGACACCACTGGCACTAAACCTAATCCAGGGCCACAGCCCTTCCAGTCCATCCTCGAGCTAGATGACAATGGTGAGCTCACCGCCATCCCCTTCCCCTGCGTCGATTGGCTTGGTGGCGAGAAGGCAGTCCAAGCCTTCGAGCAGAGCAAGGGTGCTACTCTCGATGGAACAATAGATAAGAATGGCAAGAAGGTCCTTCGCTACAAGACGGGCGACCCCAAGGGACAGCAGCCCACACGTATGTATATCATCGACCCCAAGAAGTCTCTCCTCGAGACCTCTTCCATACTGATAGCTACGCAGCTAGTTGCCGAGGGAGACGATATCAATGACAATATGGAGATCCTCCTCAGCGACGCTGGCTATCAGAAGGTGCACGACGCTAAGGGCATCGCTTACTCCAACGGCACTTACCTGCTCGTTTTCTCTAAGGTCAACGCTAACTCCTGGGCTATAGCCTACAAGTCCGCAGGCGATCCTGCCCAGCTCGCAGGCATCCTACAGATCAAGGACTTCCCCTATCTCAAGAAGGAGACTAAGATGAGCACCTACACCTTTGAGGAGATTGAAGCTTACGAGAAGAAGCTCGGACTACGCAAGCAGACCAAGAAGACGGCGAACTATGTCATCTACCAGGCGATAGATCCTAGCAAGGTGAACTTGACCTATGTCCGCTACGACATCAATCCCAATGACGAAAAGACGTCTGGTCCTATAGTCCGCACCGAGCGCTTTTCGATGTCGATGTACAGACAGCCTGAGCTACGCTCTTACTTTGAGCTCAACGGCTTTACCTACGAAGGAGCATTCCAAAACTATGCACAGAAGTTTGTCAACAAGGATCTCGCCGTACGCCTTCGTCTCTCCGA
This sequence comes from uncultured Porphyromonas sp., assembly GCA_946997275.1. Taxonomy (GTDB): domain Bacteria; phylum Bacteroidota; class Bacteroidia; order Bacteroidales; family Porphyromonadaceae; genus Porphyromonas. Next base: position 4,553 of record CAMPUN010000049.1, on the reverse strand, counting down.
CCAGAGACCTGGAGCCATCATCTCATTTGAGGACGCTCCCGATCTCTATCACAAGGATCCAAAACCTGAGAAGCCAACCTTCCAGGCGCTCTACCTACCACTGCTAGACGTCTTCGGTCAGAAGATTAGCAAGGATAGCCCCATCATCGCTCGTGAGCGAGAGACTCACCCCGACTGCTACGTTGAGTTTAAGCCAGCAGATCCAGATGCCGGATATAAGTACAGTGCCATCAAGGTAAACATGCCTCTCCTTTCCAGGCTCGATCCCGCTGATCGGACCAAGCCTCGTACGCTAAGCTACTCCTACGAGTCAAAGAGTGGCTCGACCATAGAGCAGATTTCTTACGTATTCTCTCAAGATTGGGAGAAGGCCAAGATTGCAGGCGACAATGCCCTCATCAAGGACTTTATGACAAAGAATGGCTTCACTTACAAGGGAAAGGAGAAGATCAACGATCCTCGTATGACGGCTGACTACTACCAGTACTACAACGCTCAGCTAGGCATCTACTTTGAGTACAGTCTAGTGTCCAGTCCATTCCCAGGTTCAATGGGCGTCTTCACCAAGACTCCTGTAATAACGTTCTAGTCTTATAGAGACAGAGTATTTACACAGAGCCAGCTCCTCGACCCATGCGCGTCGGAGAGCTGGCTCTCTTGCTATCGGCACAAGGAGCCTCCCTTTTTTGCGCAAAATCGGGCCACGCTGTCCCGATTTTGCGCTTTTATTTCGTCGTTTTGGCCCGATTCGACAGACGATTCCCGTTGTGGCGTACTGAGAGAGTGCGACTAAAGGCGACACCGTGTGACGATAAATGCCGATCCCCACGGAGGAAATCCCCAATAGCTCCGTGGCAATCGCCCATTTCCTCGGAAGAGTCAAATAAAACTTCCGAAGAATGAAATGAAACTTCGGAGGAATGAGATGAAGGTTCGGAAGAATTTTTCGTTTCCTCTCTGGAGGATCTCAATTTCCTCCCTTGAAAATGGAAAAACTCCAAGGAAAGAGAGACGTGTAACCTTTGTAGGGACGCACGATCTGTGCGTCCGTTGCGTCAAAGAGAGACGTGCGTCCCTACAACGGGCTAGTCGTGAGATTTCAGGATTGATGGTGAAGAGAACTTTTGGCTGTGTCGCAAGTTTTCCCTATCTTAGAGGGCGATTTTAACGAGTATAACAGATGAAACGAATACAATTCATACAGAAGTCTCTCCTGCTCATGACTGCGCTCCTCACGCTCAGCGTCGCTTGCACAGCTCAGAGCAAGAAAGAGACGCCTAAGGCCGAGATCCAGCACATCAATGCCAACTATATGCGCGAGCATATCTACGACTTCGAGGCGCATCCCGACACTTTCGTTTATAAGGGCGACAAGCCGGCCATCATCGACTTTTACGCCGACTGGTGCCGTCCCTGTCGTCAGCTAGCTCCCAAGCTACAAGAGGTTGCCGATCGATACGCTGACCAGCTCGTCGTCTACAAGGTCAACGTGGACGAGAACCCGCAGCTAGCCGCACTCTTTGGGGTACAGAGCATCCCGATGGTACTCTTCGTGCCACTCGATGACCTGCCCTACAAGAGCCTCGGAGACCTTCCCATGGATCACATCGAGGGGCTCCTCGGCAAGATAGGCGTCAAGACGAATAATCAGTAAAACACTTAATACACAGTAACTATAAACCAAACAAACAGTATGTCTACAGTAAAATTTCAAGATAAGATCACAGTCAAACTCTCTGGTGAGCAACCTAAGGTAGGTGCGATGGCTCCCAACTTCGAGCTAGTTCGCAAGGACCTCTCCACGGCTAAGCTCTCAGACTATCGTGGCAAGCGTGTCGTCCTCAACATCTTCCCCAGCATTGACACTGGCGTCTGCGCAGCATCTGTACGTCGCTTCAACGCTGAGGCGGCTAAGCTCGACAACACCGTCGTCCTCTGCATCTCTCAGGATCTACCCTTCGCACAGGCACGCTTCTGCGGCGCCGAGGGTCTGGACAATGTTGAGACACTCTCTTCCTTCCGCTGCTGCACGGTTCCCTCTTCAGAGCCTGCCTTCTGCAAGGGCTACGGGCTGATGATGCAGGACGGACCTCTCGCAGGGCTACAGGCTCGCTGTGTCATCGTCATTGACGCCGAGGGCAAGGTCATCTACGAGGAGCTAGTGCCCGAGATCACCCAGGAGCCTAACTACGACAAGGCTATCGCAGCGCTGAAGTAAGCGCACGCCCACACAGAGGGAGACGATGTGACGCTATAGCGACCTTATCTTCCCTCCCACGACAGCGGCACCACGCCCCATACATTACGCCATGGAGCATGGTGCCGCTCTTTTTTCCTCCTTTTCATCACAGCGCACACATATCTTATGAAGAGAACGACCACACTATTACTCCTCCTCACCGCACTCAGCCTGTCGCTCGGAGCACAGGTTCAGGTACCCAAGCCTAGCGATGCGGACTTTGCTACGAGCAACCTACTCGCCGTCTACGATGGCGATATGCGCATAGCGACTATCTGTCGCGAATATATCGTGGACAGCAATCTCAAGGAGGGCGCCGTCGCTGATGTTCTTTACCTGGCTAATGCAGACGGTTCCACCGACTACGCCTTCGGTTACGACCTTAAGGAGGCGACCCACTACAGCTGGGATCTAGAGCAAAACAGCTGTGATCGTCTTCTTGTAGATATGGAGTACGAAGGACTCTTTATCTCCCCGACCCTAACGGTGAGCTATGCGAAGCTTGCCAATGCTCGTACTGCCAGGCTCCAGCCTCTCCTCCTCACTGATCAGCGAGGGGACGAGACGAAAAGCTATGGCATCGTCAAGGTTGGCGCACAGCTATGGATGCGCGAAAACCTCGCGACGCTGCGCTGGCGTGACGGGTCGAAGATCACGACTGGACTGAGCAAGTCGCAGTGGTGGAGTACCGAAGAGGCTGCCGTCTGTTACTACAATGATAGCCTCGACCTACTCGCTTCACACGGTGCTCTCTACAACTTCTTCGCCGTAATTGATGCTCGTGGACTAGCTCCCGAGGGAGGATGGACCGTTCCCAGTGATGATGAGTGGCACTCGATGATACGCTACGTAGACCCCAAGGGCTTTGAGCCCAACCCTGATCTCCTGGATCGAGAGTCCGAGCACGCTGGCTTACTGCTTAAGAGTACTGAGGGGTGGAAGGTTCCCCCCAGTCCTGAGCCGGGCGCTGTCCTCAAGCAGGGCAATAACTTGACAGGCTTCAACGCACGCCCTATGGGTAGCACATCGCAGTCTAAGTATCTAGGTTACTACTCTGCTGAGGGACACCAAGCGTACTTCTGGACCTCTTCTATTTATGAGAAGAGTGCACTCTTCAGGCGATTCCTTTGGGATGAGGATATTGCAAACAGATGGTACGAGAGCAAGAACTACGGCTACTCCGTCCGCTGTGTCCAGCCTGCCACAAAAGTGAAGATCGTCCCCACCACCCCGCAAGTGATAACTGGCATACAGCTAGAGAGTGGCGTCGATGCTCAGACACCCTTCGTGATTCGTGCTGTCAGCAAGAGTGGAGAGATCGTAGTCACAGACGCCGCTGGAGCTAAGCACCCCTTTACGGTGGACAAGACCATTGACCAGCTCATAGGAGGTGCTGGCACGCTCGTCACCTTACCCGCCTCAGCGCACAATGGCAAGCTAACCATCACTGGCGACCTCGTCTATCTCGACCTCTCGGGTCAGAAGATGACATCGTGTCAGGTCGAAGAGGCGAAGCTCCTACAAGCTCTCATCATCAACAATAACAAGCTCTCCCAGCTGAAGCTCAGGAACTGCCCTAGCCTCACGAGACTAGAGATCAGCAACAACCGTTTTGCCGATCCTCTACCTCTTGTGGAGAGCTTGCCGACTCGTCCCGACTTAAAGGACAATGCCGGCCACATCGTCTTCCTCAACAGTGCCAAGCCTGGCAACATACCCGAGGGCAATGTGAAGAGCGATGCCTTCATCACTGCTGCTAATAAGAAGGGCTGGATAGTGCTGGATGGCGAGACACCGCTCACGACACACATCTCCGAGATCACTCCTGAAGTGGCTGGGCAGATCATTCCGACAGACGACGAGGGCCATTACCAAGTCATCGGCATCACCCCCGCCTCGTGGCAAGTCTACACAGCAGAGGGGCTACTCGTAGCGACCAGCAGTCAGACCAGTACCAACGTCATGGATCTCTCTGGGCTACCTCACGGCGTCTACCTCGTACGTCTCATAGCCCACGACGGCGTGCAAGCCGTATACAGGCTAGTCCGATAGACTCTATACGGAGATTGCCCACCCCATAGGCTTCGCTCTCTAGATTAGGTTGCCGTCTCTGACCAAAGTTGGAGACGGTAACCTAATGGATGGCGTGGCGTAACAGCCATTGCGCGAAATAGTCGTACCTTCGCACTGTCTTTAGCTAGACAGATCTATAGAACAGACGCAAAAGATACCACAGTACAAGAGTAATCCACCGCAGTGGACAGAGATATACAGCCAGTCTAACCTCCCCGCAGAGCTGCAATCGCTCAAGGAC
>CAMPUN010000048.1 GCA_946997275.1 uncultured Porphyromonas sp. | reverse complement strand
GGCACTTCGCTGGCACGACCCATACCATAGCCTACGACGCCATCCTCGTTACCGACGACAACAATCGCAGCAAAGGTAAAGGTGCGACCACCCTTAGTGACCTTAGTTACTCGATTGATAGCTACTAGGCGATCCTTAAGATCTAGATCATTGGTAGCTGTGACTCTATTTGTTGCTATTGCCATGATGTGCTCTATGATTTAGAATTTAAGACCTCCTGTACGAGCTGCATCTGCTAGCTCCTTGACACGACCGTGATAGAGATATCCATTACGATCGAAAACCACTGTATCAATACCAGCAGCAAGAGCTACACGAGCTATCTCCTGTCCTACCTGAGCGGCTACCTCCTTCTTAGTACCAGAGGTCTCCATCTTGAGTGAGGAGGCGCTTGCTAGGGTGCGTCCTTCTATATCGTCGATGACCTGTGCGTAGATCTGCTTATTGCTTCTGAATACAGACAGACGTGGTCTCTGGGGTGTACCACTTATCTTGCCACGCACACGTGTCTTGATGTGCTTTCTTCTTTGTGCTTTCTTGTTCATATGACTCTTTACTTAGATAGTGGATACGACTTACTTAGCAGCCGTCTTACCAGACTTGCGGCGTACCTCCTCACCGAGGAAGCGAACACCCTTGCCCTTGTATGGCTCTGGCTTGCGGAATGAACGAATCTTAGCACAGACCTGTCCTAGTAGCTGCTTGTCGCAAGACTTTAGGATGATCTTAGGGGTCTGATTGCGCACCATCTCCGTCTCAACCTTGATCTCATTGGGGAGTACCAGATAGATGGCGTGCGTGAAGCCTAGAGAGAGCTCTAGGATCTGCCCCTGATTGGTAGCACGGTAACCGACACCGATCAGTTCGAGCGTCTGGGTGAACTCTTCGTGTACACCCGTCACCATGTTGTGGATTAGCTGACGGTAGAGACCGTGCAGAGAGCGCTCCTGGCGCTCGTCAGAGTGACGTAAGATTGTGATCTCACCGTCCTGGATAGAGACCTCGATGCGAGGATCTATGTATTGCTTGAGCTCACCCTTGGGGCCCTTTACTGTTACGTAGTGATCCTCCTGAGAGACGGTCACGCCCTGTGGTATAGCTATGGGTAGTTTACCTATTCTAGACATATTGCTTTGCTATAAGGAGGATTAATATACATAACATAGTACCTCGCCACCGATCTTGAGCTCACGAGCCTCTTTGTCTGTCATGACGCCGTGAGACGTAGATAGGATGGCGATACCTAGTCCATTGAGTACGCGAGGCATATCTTTGTAGCCTACATACTTACGTAAGCCTGGGCGTGAGACACGCTTGAGGCACTTGATTGCGTTGACCTTGTTAGAGAGGTCATACTTGAGGGCGACCTTGATGGTTCCTTTGCATCCCTCCTCCTCAAACATGTAGTTGAGGATGTAGCCCTTGTCAAAGAGGATCTTGGTGATGTCCTTCTTGATGTTGCTAGCTGGGATTTCTACCACACGGTGACCCGCTTTGATTGCGTTGCGCAATCGGGTGAGATAATCTGCTATTGGATCTGTCATTGTGTATTAAGATTAAATTGATCTGGAGGGTTCCTAGCTTGCTCTAAGCTCTTTGCCTAACGTATCATCTACTCCTCTAGGTCACTACCCTTCTTACGAAAGATATGATCACCTATATATAATAGGAGTCACGCATACCAAGGCTGGGAGCTATGAGTGATAGGCTACCCCAGACAATATTTAATTGATTCGCTGTCAGTCATCGCCCCACGCTCTCACTCTAGAGAGTGCAAGCATCCCATACACTCCCTCTGGTGTGGAGGGGATATATGAGAGGACAATTCTAGGCAAAGATACAAATAGTCTAGATACTATGAAAACTTTCGGAGCATATTGAGCCCATCTCACACCTGCCGTATAGGCTGTGCATGACGCTCTAGCTCGCTCTCAGTATAGTCTATCTGAGCCTTGCAACTCTCTATAGGCGATTTGTCTACGAGAGGTGTCTGTCCTTGTATGTGGGTGTCGACGAGAGATTCTTTACCAGCTGGCTTTCTTCACCCCAGGGATAAGACCAGCAGAAGCCATCTCGCGGAACTGGATACGGCTAATGCCAAACTGTCTCATATAACCCTTGGGACGTCCCGTGATCTTGCAGCGATTGTGCAGACGCACAGGAGAGGAGTTGCGAGGGAGTGTCTGTAGCTTCTGCAGAGACTCATAGTCTCCAGCAGCCTTGAGCTCAGCACGACGCTTCGCATACTTCTGAACTAGCTTCTGGCGCTTGGCCTCACGGGCCTTCATTGATTCTTTTGCCATAAACCTATGTGTATCTTACTTATTAGTAGTACGGAAGGGGAGACCAAATCGCTTGAGTAGCTCGAAGCCCTCCTCATCGGTAGGAGCTGAGGTTACAAAAGTGATGTTCATCCCTAGTATCTTCGTGATACTATCGAGGTTGATCTCAGGGAAGATGATCTGCTCTGAGATACCTAGTGTATAGTTACCACGTCCATCCAACTTAGAGCTGATACCCTTGAAGTCACGGATACGAGGGAGAGCAACACGTACGAGACGCTCTAGGAACTCGTACATACGGTCTCCACGCAGTGTAACCATGACACCGATAGGCATCTGCTTACGTAGCTTGAAGTTGGATATATCCTTGCGTGAGTGTGTCGCTACTGCCTTCTGTCCGGTGATCTGTGTGAGCTCATCGATAGCTACGTCGATAATCTTCTTGTCACCTGTAGCCATGCCCAAGCCTTGATTGATGACGATCTTCTCTAGGCGGGGCACCTGCATGCTACTCTTGTAGGCAAAGTGCTTCATCAGATCGGGAGCGATCTGCTCTGTGTATTGCTTCTTAAGATTTACTGTCAGTGCCATAGTTACTTAATTACTTCTCCTGACTTCTTAGCGAAGCGTACTAGCTTACCGTTGTCATCACGGCGACGTCCTATACGCGTTCCCTTGCCAGACTGAGGATCTAGCACATTCAGGTTAGATATATGTATTGGAGCCTCCATGCTGAGAATAGCTCCCTGGGGGTTCTGTGCATTGGGCTTGGTATGCTTGGATACCATGTTGAGCCCCTCGACGATCGCACGCTGCTTCTTGACGAGAACCTTGAGGACACGTCCTGTCTTGCCCTTGTCGTCACCAGCATTTACCATGACGATGTCGCCTTTCTTAATATGAAACTTGCTCATCTCTATTCTCTTTATAAGTTAAAGGACCTCAGGAGCCAGAGACACGACCTTCATATTGACGGCACGTAGCTCACGAGCTACTGGGCCGAAGATACGTGTACCACGTAGCTCCCCACTGGGGGTGAGTAGTACGCAGGCGTTGTCATCAAAGCGGATATAGGAGCCATCAGTGCGACGTATCTCCTTCTTGGTTCTTACGATGAGAGCCTTAGCGACGGTGCCCTTCTTCATATCGCTGGAGGGGATGACGCTCTTGACGGTCACCACGATGATATCTCCGACCGAAGCATAGCGGCGGCGGGTGCCACCGAGTACACGGATACAGAGTACCTCGCGAGCACCACTATTGTCTGCTACATTGAGTCTTGATTCTTGCTGTATCATAGTTTACTTCGCTCTTTCTATAATCTCGGTGAGTCTCCAGCGCTTGGTGCGACTCAGAGGACGCGTCTCCATGATGCGGACACGGTCACCGATGTTCGTTTCATTTTTCTCGTCATGTGCATAGTACTTCTTAGTCTTGCTGACGAACTTACCATATATAGGGTGCTTCTCTTTGAAGCGTGAGGCTACGGTGATGGTCTTGTCCATCTTGTTGCTGGTGACGATCCCGATGCGCTCTTTTCTATGTTTTCTTTCCATGTGAATAATAGTCTATTCTGCAGGGTTAGTTATTTGTCTCTCGCTCAGCGAGGACAGTCTTGAGACGAGCGATCGTGCGACGCTGCTCTCTAAAAGCTGCAGGATTCTCAGCTGGAGAGACATAGTGATCTATCCTCTTCTGCTGGTAGGTAGCCTGCTCAGCCTCTATACGCTCACGGATCTCCTCCGTTGTGAGCTCTTTGATTTCGCTTATCTGCATAGCTGTATAAGGTCTAGCGGATTAAACATTAGGATTAGCAGCGTCGAAGTCTCGACGTACGACAAACTTTGTCGTGACTGGTAGCTTCTGAGCAGCCAGACGTAGAGCCTCCTTGGCGACTTCGTAGGGTACGCCCTCTACTTCAAAGAGCATACGACCGGGAGTCACTGGAGCGACAAATCCCTCGGGATTACCTTTACCTTTACCCATTCGCACCTCAGCAGGCTTTGCTGTGATTGGCTTGTCGGGGAAGATGCGGCACCAGACCTGTCCTTGTCTCTGCATGTAACGCGTTACCGCAATACGAGCAGCCTCTATCTGACGGCCGGTGATCCACTTACTCTCTAGGCTCTTGATACCAAAAGAACCAAATGCGAGCTGGTTGCCACGCTGTGCATTGCCCTTCATGCGGCCCTTTTGTTGCCTTCTAAATTTAGTCTTCTTAGGTTGTAACATAGCTGTGGTCTTTGATTAGCGATTAGATCTATTGCGTCCTCCACGACGGAATCCACCACGACGATCACCACGAGAGTCACCACCTCGGCGCCCTGCCTGACGGCGTGGCTGTGAGAAGTCAGGAGCTAGATCGCGGCGCTCGTATACCTCGCCGTTCATGATCCAGACCTTGACACCTATCATACCCACCTTGGTGAGAGCTCCAGCCTGAGCGTAGTCGATGTCAGCACGTAGTGTGTGTAGTGGGGTACGTCCCTCCTTATATAGCTCGGAGCGAGCCATCTCGGCGTTGTTGAGACGACCAGAGAGTTGTATCTTGATACCCTCAGCGCCAGCACGCATAGCGTTTGCGATAGCCATCTTGACGGTACGTCTGTATGACATACGTCCCTCTAGCTTGCGAGCTATATCATTAGCCACGATGACAGCATCAACCTCAGGCTTGCGCACCTCGTAGATGTTGATCTGTATGTTGTCAGCCTTTGTGACCTTCTTGAGCTCAGCCTTGAGGTTCTCCACGTTTTGACCACCCTTTCCGACGATCATGCCGGGACGAGCGGTGCATATGGTTATGGTGACAACCTTGAGGGCACGCTCTATGATGATTCGGCTCACGAGAGAACCAGACAGTCTAGTGTTTAGGTACTTTCTGATACGGTCATCCTCCACTAGGGTATCGCCATAGTTGCGACCACCATACCAGTTAGAGTCCCAACCACGTATGTAGCCGAGTCTGTTTGCTATTGGATTAATCTTCTGTCCCATGTCAGTTACTTAGCTACGTTATTAACTATTTGGTCGACCCACACGGTGATGTGATTCGAACGCTTACGGATTCTGTAGCCACGGCCTTGTGGGGCTGGGCGTAGACGCTTGAGTGTGACACCCTCGTCTACATAAACCTTGGAGACGTAGAGCTCACCCTCATCAGCCTTGCGACCGTTGAGCTGCTCCCAGTTAGAGACAGCGCTACGTATGAGCTGCTCTACACGCTGAGCTGCTACACGGCGAGAGCTAAATCTCAGTGTAGCCATCGCGCGCTCTACCTCCATGCCTCTTATATTGTCGACGACTAGACGCATCTTACGAGGAGATGTGGGCACATTGCGTAGCTTAGCTACAGCGGGCTGTGTCACCGTCTCCTGAGCGGTCGTCTCTATTGTATCTTGATTATTGGCACTCATGTGTGATAATTACTTTGATTCGATTTATTACAGGGGTGCTTAACTAGCGATTGCCAGAGTGACCACGGAAGGTACGCGTAGGAGCGAACTCTCCGAGCTTGTGACCCACCATATTCTCTGTAACAAATACAGGTATAAAACTCTTGCCATTGTGTACGGCGATCGTATGTCCCACGAAGTCTGGAGAAATCATTGAGGCGCGAGACCAAGTCTTGATGACTGACTTCTTGCCACTTTCATTCATAGCCAAAACCTTCTTTTCGAGCTTAACGCTGATAAATGGCCCTTTCTTAAGTGAACGACTCATGTGTTTAGTTCTTGCTTAAATGATACAATGATTACTTCTTACGCTTGGCTCTCTCGATGATGTACTTAGAGGAGTGCTTCTTAGGAGCTCTCGTCTTAAGACCCTTAGAGTATAGACCCGTACGTGAGCGTGGGTGACCTCCGGAGGCACGACCCTCACCACCACCCATTGGGTGATCGACAGGGTTCATAGCTACACCGCGTACTCGTGGTCTGCGACCTAGCCAGCGTGTACGGCCAGCCTTGCCTGATCTCTCGAGTGCGTGGTCGGAGTTACCGACACTACCTATCGTAGCTTTGCATGCAGCGAGGATACGGCGAGTCTCTCCACTAGGCATACGTAGTACGACATAATTATCTTCACGAGCTACCAGCTGTGCGAAGGCACCAGCACTACGTACCAGCTTACCACCCTGACCAGGGCGTAGCTCCACGTTGTGCACGATCATACCGACAGGTACCTTGGCTAGTGGTAGTGCGTTACCTACCTCAGGTGTTGCGTTGTCACCTGACATCACTTGCTGGCCTACAGTCAGTCCGTTAGGAGCGATGATATAGCTCTTAGCTCCATCGGCATAGTATAGGAGTGCGATGCGAGATGATCTGTTTGGATCATACTCGATACTCTTGACTGTAGCGGGGATGCCATCCTTCGTTCTCTTGAAGTCGATGATACGATACTTACGCTTGTGACCACCGCCTACGTTGCGTATGGTCATCTTGCCAGTATTGTTACGACCACCCGATTTACGAGCTCCAACTACAAGAGACTTCTCTGGTGCACTGGCAGTGATGGCGTCAAATGCACCAATAGTTTTGTGTCTTTGCCCCGGCGTTGCGGGCTTTAGTTTACGGATTCCCATTGCTTATATATTGCTAAAGAAATCGATTGTATCCTCACCCTGGAGCGTTATGAAAGCCTTCTTGAAGGCTGGCTTACGACCCGTGATGACACCCGACTTGGTATAGCGGCTAGAGCGCTTACCGTCGTAGCGACAGGTGTTGACACTATCGACCTTGACGTTGTACATCTTCTCGACAGCATTACGTATCTCAATCTTGTTGGCAGTAGGTGCTACTAGAAAGGCATACCTCTGCTGATTGCTCTCAGTGATTGCTGTCATCTTCTCTGAGATTATTGGTTTGATTATGATTCCCATATCAATGCTCTACTA
>CAMPUN010000047.1 GCA_946997275.1 uncultured Porphyromonas sp. | reverse complement strand
TTTTTATTATCTTTGTGGTATAATCAGTAGATAGGAATCATATATGAAGTTTACCGTCAATAGCAACGAGCTCTCCACGCTCTTGCAAAATGTAGGGCGCCTTGTCCCTGCTAGCAATGTCTCTATGCCAGCGCTGGCCAACTACCTCTTTGAGGTGACTCCTGAGCGGATCTCCGTGACGGGAGGGGATACGATGATGCGCTCGACTGGTGTGATCGCTCCGCTAGAGTGTGATGGCGATATGCACTTCCTGATAGCTCCCACGCCTCTACTAGACTATATCAAGTCGCTGCCCGTACAGCCACTGACACTGGAGATGCAGACGACCGAGGAGGGGGCGAGATATATCCACTTGATCCACTCGACGGGATACCTTGATATACCCATCGGAGACGCTGAGCTCTATGTCTCTCGTGAGTCTCCCGAGGATAGCGAGGGAGCAGCGATGATGAGCATGAATAGCTCTAGCCTCCTTTCCGGTATATCGGCCGTGCTACCTGCGGCTTACCCTGACACGTCGCGCGAACAGCTACATGGCGTGCACTTTGTCATGCTCACGGATCGTCTAGAGCTCTGCGCCACGGACAATGTACAGCTCGTACGCTACATAGACTACGATGCGCGGATCGTCGAGAAGGAGGGCGAGGTGGCACAAGCTTCGCTCAAGGACCCAAGCTTCACGCTCCCGATCAAGGTCTCTAGCTTCCTCCAGTCTATCCTGCCAAACTTTGCCAATGAGGAGGCGCTAGTCATCTTCAATAATAAGCAGGTCGAGGTACGCTTTGGCGCTTACAATGTGGTTTCGCAGGTGAGTGTGCTGGACTTCCCCAACTACAATGGGCTCCTCCCCGACGCCATGACCTATATGATCGAGATAGACGGCCAAGTCCTCCAGCGCGCTACGACTCGTGTCAACTATCTGAGCAATATCGTGGGGCTGGGCGCTGACTCGAGCTTGCTCTGTATCACTTTTGAGGAGCATGCGATGGTGATGAAGGGGGGCTTCTACGCACAGGGCGCCAATACGCCTGGAGTCGATGTCGAGGAGCGTATTCCTGTAGACTATCCTGAGCAGATGGAGGGGATGCAGATCACCTTTAAGACGAACACCTTCATCAAGTTCCTCAAGGCGTTCAACGCTGAGAGCCTACAGCTACACATTACCAATGCTACGCAGCCGATTATGATCACGCCGACTAAGGTGGCTGACCAGACGGATCTGCGAGGTATCACGGCTCCTGTACGTATCTAAGAACCATCGAATCAGATAAACTATGAAGTTACAGCTGGAACGTCCGCTAATCTTCTTTGACATAGAGGCTACGGGACTGGATATTACGAATGACCGCATCATTGAGTTGACCATTCTGAAGCTGATGCCCGATGGCGAGCGGATCGTACGGACGCGACGCTTCAACCCTGAGATGCCTATCCCAGCCGAGAGCACGGCGATACATGGCATCACGGACGAAGATGTGCGTGACTGCCCTCCCTTTAGAGCTTGTGCCAAGAGCTTGGCGGAGCTGATCGACGGGTGCGACCTGGCGGGCTACAACTCGCAGCGCTTTGACCTGCCGATGCTCGGGGAGGAGTTTCTTCGTTCTGGCGTAGAGGTGGACCTACTCGCTATGCAGCACATAGACGTGCAGACGATCTTTCACAAGATGGAGCCACGTACCCTCGAGGGGGCTGTACGCTTCTATTGTCATCGTGAGCATATCGGAGCGCACGGTGCAGAGGCGGACACGATCGCTACGCTCGATGTGCTGATGGCGCAGCTGGATAAGTATGGCGACGAGCTCCCACACAGTGTCAAGGAGCTGTCCGACCTGACCACTTACCATCGCAATGTAGACCTTTCGGGACGCATCGTCTTAGACGACAACGACGTGCCAGTCTTTAACTTTGGCAAGCACAAGGGACGCTCCGTCGAAGAGGTCTTTCGCCAAGAGCCAGGCTACCTGAGCTGGCTCATGCAGGCGGACTTCTCGCGAGACACGAAGCGTCAGTTCCTCCTGATCAAGGAGCAGATGAAGCCTTAGAACGAGCCATCACGCTACACGAGAGATAGCCATGCGCTTACAGAATAAGCATATAGTCGTAGGGATCACGGGCGGAATAGCTGCCTACAAGAGCGCCTCGCTCGTACGCTTGCTGGTCAAGGAGGGTGCCGAGGTGCAGGTGGTTATGACGCCTGCGGCTAAGGAGTTCATCACGCCGCTGACGCTCGCCACGCTCTCACAGCATGCGGTGGTCTCAGACTTCTTCGATCGCCGGGACGGCTCGTGGCATAGTCACGTGACGCTGGGCACGTGGGCTGATCTGATGATCATAGCGCCGGCTACGGCTAGCACGATCGGTAAGATGGCTCACGGCATTGCCGACAATATCCTCGTGACCACTTACCTAGCGATGCGTGCGCCGGTGCTGATCGCGCCAGCGATGGATCTAGACATGTGGTCTCACCCGACGACCGCCCGCAATCTGGAGATACTGGCGCAGGACGGTGTGGCGCAAGCGTTGCCCGCTGAGGGCTTTCTCGCCAGTGGTCTGACGGGTCGTGGACGTATGCAGGAGCCGGAGGAGATCTTAGAGCAGGCGGTCGCAATGCTCACCGCTAAAGCGGAGAAACTACCCTTAGCGGGGGAGTGCGTCACGATCACGGCGGGGCCTACTTACGAGCCGATCGACGATGTACGCTTCATTGGCAACCATTCGTCGGGACTGATGGGCATCTCACTGGCGGAAGCTTTTGCGCAGCAGGGCGCTGAGGTGCATTTGGTCTTGGGACCAACGCATCTACGGCCGACCAACCCGCACATTGTCGTACACTCCGTGATGACTGCCGAGGAGATGCTGGCGGCGGCTGAGGAGACCTTCGGGCGTAGCTCGGTAGCGGTCTTTGCAGCAGCGGTGGCTGACTATCGACCCGAGGAACGTGTCCAAGGGAAGATCAAGAAGGAGCGTCGTGGCGGTGAGCAGATGCAACTCACGCTGACGCAAAATCCCGACATCGCAGCGACTCTTGGGGCGAAGCGTCGTGCGGGACAGTACTTAGTTGGCTTCGCTCTAGAGACTTCTGTGGACACTTCGGCAGCCGAAGGCAAGCTGCGTAGCAAGCATCTCGACGCGATCGTGCTTAACTCGACGAGCGATGCGGGAGCGGGCTTTGGAGTCTCAACGAATAAGGTGCTAGTCCTGGACAAAGCGGGCGCTCGTTGCGACTTGCCTCTGGAGAGTAAGGCGGTTGTGGCGAAGCAGATCGTGGACTTCGTCTTAAAGCATCGCACGCAGCTCGTTTAGTCTTATGAACTTCCACCAGATGAAGCGTCTACTCCTCGCCCTTGTGGCACTACTTCTGTGGCTTCCTCAGCAAAGTCTGGCGCAAGAGCTGAATGCTCGCGTCACGGTCAATGCAGATCGCCTCGGCTCCTCCGCCGATCAGGCGATCGTGTCCGACTTGACTCAGCAATTGACCGACATGATCAACCAAACGCGCTGGACAAACGCCACCTTTTCACCCGTAGAGCGGATCGAATGCGCCTGGGGGCTGAACCTTTTGACCGCTTCTGACGACGGACTCTACACGGCCGAGCTGAGCATCTCCGCACAGCGTCCCGTCTACGGCGCCTCCTATACGACTCCTCTGGTAGTACATCTGGACCGTGAGCTCAACTTTCAGTACGCTCCTTACCAGCAGCTGGTCTATTCGCCGACACAGATTGACAATAACCTCGTGGCGACGGTCGCTTTCTACGCTTATCTCATCTTAGCCTTGGACTTTGACTCCTTTGCGCCACTAGGAGGCGACTACGCCGCACGACAGATGCAGCAACTAGTGGCGACAGCTCAGCAGATGATGGACTGGTCGGGCTGGAAAGCTTACGCCAGCGACAACAACCGCTACGCTATCAGCCAAGCTTACAACGATCCGGCGCACCAATCGTGGCGAAACTACTGGTATCAGTACCACCGCCAGGGACTAGACCTCCTCACGAGCAACCTACGGCGTGGATATACCAACATACTTGACCAACTCTCCCTCCTCGAGGAGACATGGCAGGCGAATAGTCTGTCGCCGCTCCTACAGATCTTCGCGCAGACCAAGCTAGACGAGCTACCTCTTCTGGTAGAAGGCGCTTCGCAGGAGAGCCGTACGGCAGCTTACAAGACACTCTCCAAGATCTTCCCGACAGAAGGGAGCAAGCTCTCAGCCTTAAAGAAGTAATCCGCCACATGCTGCACAGCTTATACATACGGGACTACATACTCATCAAGGAGCTCAGCTGCACCTTCCCCACAGGACTCATAGCGGTCACCGGAGAAACGGGAGCGGGCAAGAGTATCTTCGTCTCAGCCCTGCAACTGCTGGCGGGAGGTCGTGCCGACATGTCGACCATTCGTCAGGGTTGTGCGAAAGCCGTCATCGAAGGCGAGTTCACTCAGCTCAGTCCTCAGGTCCTCGAATGGATGCAAGCGCAGGAGCTAGAGGTCGAGGAGAGCTGTCTCGTGCGACGTGAGATAAGACAGACGGGACGTAGTCGCATCTTCGTCAACGACACCCCCGTAACCCTCGCTCAGCTGGAGGAGCTAGGCGCACTCCTCCTAGACGTTCACTCGCAGCATCGCAATCTTTTGCTCCGTGAGGGCGCTTATCAGATCGCGCTCATCGACTCGCAGCTAGGCGCCGAGGCCGATCTCGTCGAGGCTTACCACCGATCCTACCAGCGCTACCACGACAACGCCATACGACTTAAGAAGCTTCGCACAGAGGCGCAGCAAGCCGAGGCGGAGTACGAGATCAACAGCCGAGCCTACGAAGAGATCTCAGCGCTCAAGCTCGAGCAGTACTCCCTCACCGACCTCACCGACGAGGCCGAGCGACTCACCCACACGCAGGAGATCCAGGAAGGTCTGCAGAGTATCCTTGCCCTCCTCAACAGGCCTCACAGTATCGTCGATCAGCTCACCACGGCGCAAGAGCAGATGGAGCAGACCGCCACTTACCTCCCCGAGCTCAGCAACTATACCGAGCGCATGCGGAGCCTCGTCATCGAGCTAGACGACATCGAGAGCGACCTGAGCCGTCTGCAGGGCGAGGTCGCTTACAATCCCTCACGCCTAGAGGAAATCAACACCATCCTAGGCGGGGTCAATGCTTTACTCAAAAAGCATAACCTCTTATCCCCCGAAGAACTCATCGAGTACAGCCAAGAGCTGGGCGCTAAGCTCGCTCACACCGCTCAGTACGAGCAAGAGTTAGCCGCGCTCCGCACCGAAGTCCTCCAGCAGCGCACCGAAGTGCTCTCCCTAGGCAAGCAACTTCACGAGGCACGCGCCAAAGCTGCTAAGGCCATCGCCCGAAGCGTCACCGAGACGCTCTGCCAGCTGGAGATGCCACACGCACGCTTTGACATAGCCCTGCAGCTCCTCGACAAGCCGACCGAGCGAGGCATGGACCAGGTCGACTTCCTCCTCTCAGCCAACAGCGATCAGCCACTCCGCCCCGTCACCGACATCGCTTCGGGCGGTGAGATAGCCCGACTGATGCTAGCGCTCAAAGCGTTGCGCAGTCAAGCCACCACAAGCTCCGCCGAGCTAGCCAGCTCGCCCGCCATCGTCTTTGACGAGATCGACACCGGCACCTCAGGCATCGCCGCCTCCCGCATAGGCGACATGCTCCACACGATGGGCGAGCGCCAGCAGATCTTCGTCATCACGCACCTCCCGCAGATCGCCTCGGCAGCCACCCAGCATATACTCATTTATAAAGAGGAGACTCGTGGCGAGACCCACTCGCACCTCCGCCTCCTCACCCCCGAAGAGCGCATCAGCGAGATAGCGCGCCTCCAGAGTGGCGACCAGATAACCCCCGAGGCCATCGCTGCCGCACACACATTACTCACAGCTCATGATTAAGCAAAAACTCATCTACGGCATCCACGCTCTCACCGAGAGCCTCGCCTCCCATAGCGACATAGACAAGATCTATATGAAAAAAGGAGCCGCCACGGGCGAACTCCTAGAGATCAAACGCACCGCACGTGCCCAGGGCATCCCCGTCATGGAGGTCCCTGCCGAGCGTCTCAACCGCTTCACACGAGGTGCCCACCAAGGGGTCGTGGCGCTCATCTCGCCGATCACTTACACCCGTCTAGAGTCGCTCATACCGATGCTTTATGACGAGGGGCAGATGCCTTTCATCGTACTGCTCGACGGAGTCACCGACGTGCGCAACTTCGGCGCCATCGCTCGTACCTGCGAGTGCGCGGGCGTCCACGCTATCGTCATCCCCGAGCGCGACAGCGTCTCCGTCACGGCCGATGCGGTCAACGCTTCCGCTGGAGCGCTCATGCGCATCCCCGTTTGCCGTGAGCGAGACCTCGTGACCGCTTGTCGCTTCCTCCGCGATAGCGGTCTGCAGCTCGTCGGTGCCGATGTGGATGCCACGACAAACTACACCTCCCTCCCGATGACGCCACCCCTCGGCATCGTCATGGGTTCGGAGCAAAAAGGCATCTCCACGGGCGTCCTCAAGCAGCTCACCGACCGCGTCTCCATACCGCAGCTGGGACAGATCTCCTCGCTCAACGTATCGGTCGCCACCGGCATCATGCTCTACGAAGTTGTCCGTCAGCAAGGCGCAAACCTATAAAAAGTTCACAATACAATCAGAAGTATACTATGAAAAAAGTAATCTCCACTCCCAATGCTCCTGCAGCTATTGGTCCTTACAGCCAGGCAATAGCCTTCGGCGACATGCTCATCACCTCTGGTCAGCTCGGGCTAGATCCCCAGTCTGGCGCTTTCGTCTCGGAGGATGTCTCAGCACAGACGGAGCAGGTCTTTCGCAATCTCAAGGCTATCCTCGACGAGGCTGGCTTTACCTTCGATCAGGTCGTCAAGACCACCTGCTTCCTCGCCGATATGGGCGACTTTGCAGCGATGAATGCCGTCTATGAGAAGCACTTCTCAGGCACCTTCCCCGCACGCTCAGCCGTAGCTGTCAAGACCCTCCCCAAGGGCGGACTCGTCGAGATCGAAGTGATCGCACACAAGTAGAGACTGTTGCAACAGTCTCAAGTAGTAGACCCCAGGTAAATAATAGCAAAACAGCACCTTGACCGCAGTCAGGGTGCTGTTTTGATTTAGTAAGTAGCGAGAGAGGGTCACGATCCCTCGACCTCCGGATTATGAATCCGACGCTCTAACCAGCTGAGCTACC
>CAMPUN010000046.1 GCA_946997275.1 uncultured Porphyromonas sp. | reverse complement strand
CAATGGCAAAGAAAGTACTACTATTACCCCTCACAGTGCTACTCATGGCGCTACTCTCCTCATGCGTGTATGAGGACCTGAGTAAGTGTCCCGAGCCACGACTACGCTTCGTCTACTACGCAGACGGGAGCGACAACGTCCTGCCCAACTATATCAAGGATGGGCACCTATACATATATGACGAGTCGGGAGCGGTATGCTATACACAGCAACTCACACGTCGAGACTTAGCAGAGGGGATTCAGCTACCCGTCTTGACCTTCGCCCAGTACCGAGTCATCGCTTGGGCCAACGTGACCAAGCAGTCACAGATAGCTAACCCGGACCAGCTCGCCAAGGCTGACATCACAGCACAGCCCGACGACAAAGGCATTTACCGAGGCACCGACTCGCTATACCGTGCTGAGCTATCACTAGACCTGCGCCACGAGCCGCAGGGCGAGTACACCGTACCCTTCTCATCAGCTCACATCGGGCTTGATGTAGTCGTCAAGGGTTATGACGCATTCCACCCCGGTGCGGGTGAGCCACGCATAGAGATCCTATCGGGCGGTACGCACTACACCTTCGTCGAGCATCCTGCCGGCATACCTTTGCCCGATGCTTACAAACCATTCGTCCCTTACCTGGGACACTCCGAGCGTGACGACATGTATCGCGCACGCTTCGACCTCTTCCGCTTCACCGATGCCAAGGCACCCGTGTTGCGACTCGTCGATAGCAAGTCGGGCAAGGAGATCGTCACGATCAACATCACCGACTACCTCAAGGAGCACAACCTCACCTTCGACAAGCTCCACGAGGCCAACCTCCCCATACTGATTACCTTCACAGGCACGCTCAATGTCAAGATCGACCCCTTCGTCTGGGGTAGCATCAACATCCGGCCTGACAAATATAAGTAGACATTAGAGATTAGAAGTTAGAGGTTAGAGATTAGAAGTCCGATGGCTTTGATAGCTCCGATGGCTCCGATAGCTCCGATCTCCCCAAAAGCAAAAAAACACAATAACTATATGACACGTCTGACTAAATACACCATTCATCTCATCAGCGGCTTGCTGCTCGCTCTGCTCACCGCAGGGTGCGTTGCCGACCGCAACGTGAGCGACTGCGTCGCCGAGGGCGAAGAGGTCGAGCTCGAGTTCGCACTCAAAGTGCCAGCACTAGAGACCAACCTGCGCCAGCTCTCCGACGAGCAGGAGAGCCAAGTCAAATCAGTAAAAGTCTTAGTCTTCAACACGCAAGACGCCACAGGGCAGACACTTGCCGAGGAGGACGAGACTTTCGCTTATGCGGCTAAGATGACCACGACCAACTTCACACCCGATCAAGACGGTGTCACACACGTTGTCTGCAAGCTCACGGCTTCTGACAAGCCCATGCGCATCGTCTGTATAGCCAACCACAACGTTCCCGAGGACATTCTCGTCGAGGGTACCGCCAAGAAGACCATTCTTGAACATGCTAAGATGAAGAAAATCTTCGACGAGACGGGTTGGAAGACCGAAGGCCCGCAACTCATACCTATACCTATGTGGGGTGAGAGCGATGCACAGCCCGTCAATAAGGGTACACGCTTCAACAGCTGTGCCAAGCTCGCTTATGGCAATGCTGGTCAGAACAGACACAACGAAGGAGTCATCCACCTCGTTCGTGCCTTAGCACGTGTCGATGTGGGCGTCAACTTTGAGGCCGACCCCTCCAGCCAGACCGCTGCAGGTGACGAAAACTTCAAGATCATGTCGGTACGTGTCTACCGCTACGCTACCTCTATGTACGTAGCTGGTACGCAAGCGACCGCCTTCAACTTTGCCGGTGGACGTCGCAACGCCCTTCCCCATACACCCGCTGGTGTCACCGCTGCTATCGATGATAAGCCTCTTGTCTTCACCGCTAAGACCGATGAAGATGCCAAGGGTTACGTCCGCAACATCTACATCCCCGAGATTGAGAACAAAGACAAGGCTAAGGGCGAGCGCATCTGCCTCGTCGTCGGTGGAGAATATAATAAGAGTGGCAAGCAGACTTACTACCGTATCGACTTCATCAAGCGTGAGACCAAGTCTCCTAGCGACATCATCACCAAGCAGCTAGACGTGTTGCGTAACTACCGCTACCGCTTCAACATCACCGATGTAAAAGGTCCTGGTACAGACACGCCCGGGGAGGCGCTTACCACTGAACCGGTCAACATCAATTGGGACGTACTCGTTTGGGACGATGCCGACATCGACAAGATTGTCTACGACGGACAGTACTACCTCTCCGTCTCCAAGGACAAGTTCCACTTCGGCAAGGATGCCACCAGTGAGAGCTACACCATCCGCACCAACTGGGAAGGGGGCTACCAGATCGTCGATGCCAATGGTAAGGAGTGGCCTAAGGCTGCCCCAGCGGCTGGTACGCAAGGCCCTTGGGCATACTTCACCGAGCCCGCAGGTCAGATCTTTGAGAAAGACAAAGCCAAGGTCAGCACCGTCAATGTCCTCGAAAATACCACCAACGCTGTTCGCACCATCGCTCCCACAGAGCTCTTCGTCAAGGCAGGCCGCATCAAGTGGCCTCTGCAGATCACCCAGAGCAACAAGATCGAGCTAGATGTCAAGGTCTACGAATCCAAAGATGGAAAGTGGGATCCCTCTAAGCCTATCGACTCATGGGATTTCCAGACAAATGTTAACTACGACTTCCGAGTAGTCTTCACGCCAGGAGCAGACTTGGAGCGTATATCACTACAATTTGCAGAGCATTTTGATTGGCATCGGACTGAGATCAATAAAGATGCAGGATATGCAGTATATACTGTTAAGTTGAGAGACAATAGCGTGCCAGAAGATAGATTCTCACTAGTTGAGACGTCACGCTTTAGAGTCACAAAGGCGGGCGTAGAGGCGCATACAGACTTCGTAACGCGTTACTTGAAGTATGATGCTATACCTTATGGTGACGCTGCTCTGACTAAGAATATGTTGAAGTACGACGAGATCTATCCTCTGAGTGACATGTCACAAAAGTTCTATATCAAGGCTACAGCTCCGTATAAGCTATCGGTAAAGAAAATTACCATACCACAAGGAGACGCCAACGGAAATAAGGAATTGATTGTTAAGGGGTGGAAGGATGGTACTGAGGTTCAGAAAGAAGAGCTAGGCTCTATCTTAACTGGTCGGAAAGTACAGTTCGAGCCATACGACTATATCACTGGAGGGTGTAGGTATCAGGGACAAGAGGTGATACAAGCCTCTGTGGAATTCGAACTCAGCTCGACTGATCCTAGCAAGCCTTTTGAAACAAAGACCTTTACCATTAGTCTGCTCTCTGCTCTTCTGCAGCCTGAGGCAAATAGCTATATTATGAAGCTTGGGCAGATGCCTATACTCATACCATGCTCACAGATTAATCGTGCGGCAGACTTTTATGAAAAGTTCGCAGACAACTTCGACCTCAACTGTGAGTGGATGCTTGATAATAACTATGTCAAGCAAGCCCAGGTTAATGAGATTAATAGAGGTGGCGGTTGGCATCTCAACCGACTTGAGCCGACCGATGATAATTGGGATGGACAGATTGTTTGGTCTACGTTGACTAAAGCTGGTAATTCCCCTGGTCTCACTGTAGAGAAGAAGAGACTTACCATAAGAGGAAAGAACTATATACTCGTCCGCTTAAATCAATCAAATTACAATACTCCCAAGGATAATCCTAACCCTGGAACAGCTCTTGTTGCTGCGGTTAAGGGGGGCCAGGTACTATGGAGCTGGATGATCTGGGTCGTTGGCATTCGAACTGATGACGAGCCAGACTATCCTTGGCTAACGAGAGTGGGAACTATGAAATCTCCAAAACCCTATATGAATCGAAACTTGGGTGCTACTCGTTGGGCTGGATCGCATTTAGATCCGAGCTTTGATATACGTAAGGTAGGGCTTTACTATCAGTTTGGTAGACCCACACCATTTCATGGCGAGGGTAAAGCTTCAGGTGTAGGCATTTCTACTTACGAAAGTAAGAGCGTAGACAAGGTGTATTACAACACAAGCTTAGTCCCAGAGAAGAAGTTGACCAGTATGCCACTTATAGCTGGAAGTTCTATTGGAGTTAATGGTTCCAATAAATTTTGGCCGATGCGTATGTTGATTGAGCATCCTACTCAGATGTGCCATAGAGAGTCAAACAATGGATACATCTACGAGATGGGAGCCTTGGTAGGAGGAACCACCACTGTGCGTGCTGCTGCTTTGTGGCAAGGAACGGATCAAATGGTTCTTAAGAATAGCGCAAGGGAGAAGGCTCTATATAGAACGAAGAAAACTCCTCTCGATCCATGTCCCTATGGCTGGAAGGTGCCAGCTGCTGGTGCAATTGAAGCTATGCCAATAACAGCAAGAGAAGATTTGTACTTGCCTCTATCAGGATTCTTCGCTGCTGGAAACATAGATGATTTGCGTATAGGACCATCCTCTTCAGGAATTGGGCGCATCTCAGCTTTCCACTCAGCAACTCCTTATGCCAATGTTGATTACTCCCCACTCTATTTCCGCTTGCACTGGGGAAATGCTTGGGCTTACACATATACCGATGGAGATCTCAGAAGATGTATGCCTGGAGCAGTGCCTATACTGCCGATTGAGTGTGAGGACGAGACGGACTACCTCAACTACACTGAGGAAGGCTTCAAGGCTTTGCACAATATCTTTTAACGAGTAAGATACACCGTCCATCACGGCACCGCCCGCTAACCGCGGGCACGCCGTGACCGACCCGTCGCCACGACCGCCCCGCTAACGCGGACCGCCGTGCCGACAAACCACCCGAGGGGGCGCCGCCTGCACATTCGCAGGCAGCGCCCCCTCGCTCGTTGTACCCCGTGACGTGTCACCCTGGACGTGTAACAATTCTGACGTGTAACGGTTTTGACGTGTAACGGTTGTAGGGACGCACGGGAGTATTGAGCCGGAGGGCGTCCGTCCCCGTTAAAACCATACGAGTAACGGTTGTAGGGACGCACGATCTGTGCGTCCGTCCCCGTTAAAACCATACGAGTAACGGCTGTAGGGACGCACGATCTGTGCGTCCGTCCCCGTTAAAACCACTTCGTTGGGATATTTGACACAACGGACACCGTAACCTTTGATACAACGGACGCACAGATCGTGCGTCCCTACAGCGGGCTACACGTCCCGTGCGTCCCTACACTTTGCTACTCGTCTTCGGGTCAGTCGTCGGCGTAGATGTAGTGCTGCGGATGGCCCAGGTAGCGGACGATCAGGCGCACCATGGCTGGGGTGTAGCTGCGCGAGCCACGCCGGTAACCGATCTTCGTGAGCTTGTCGAGGAGTTCGCCATCACCGCGTATGAGGCGGGTCAGGTGTCGCGTAGCACTAGAGGGTAATACATCGGGGAAGTAAAGTATGGCGAGCTCCTGCACGCCATAGTATCGTACCAAGAATAGGCACGACTCATCTTGCATAGTCTGAGACATAGTCAGTAAATGAAAAGGTTAAGTATAATTGTTTTGCCGACAGGGACACCGTCGTTTGATTTTTTGATGTCTCTGTCGTCACTGCAAAGATAGTGAATTTGGAGATTAGAGATTAGAGGCTAGAGGTTAGAGATTAGAGGTTAGAGTGAGACGTCGCCCTGTAGGGACGCACGGTCTGTGCGTCCGTTGTGTCAAAGCCAGACGAGTAACGGTTGTAGGGACGCACGAGAGTGTCCAGTGGGAGGGCGTCCGTTGAATCAAAGGTTACGGTGTTTCGTGTTTTAACGGGAACGGACGCACAGATCGTGCGTCCCTACAACCGTTACACGTCTCGGTAGGAAATGGAAAATCGCCAGTGAGGAAACGAAAATCCCCCACGGAGGGGCGAAATAAAACTTCGGAAGAATGAAATGAAACTTCGGAAGAATCGGAGAAAGTATCGGAGTGATCGGAGTGATCGGAGCTATCAGAGGTATCGGAGTGATCAGAGGTATCGGAGTGATCAGAGTGATCGGAGTGATCGGAGGTATTGGAGTGATCGGAGCTGTCGGGGCGATCGGAGGTATCGGAGTGATCGGAGCGATCGGGGTGATCGGAGCTGTCGGAGCTATCAGAGGGTATCGGAGTGATCGGAGAGATCGGAGTGATCGGAGTGGCTTGTCTTTGACTGAGAAAGTGTATATTTGCAGGCAAGGAGGGAGGATCCTGATGGCTCAGATAGCTCAGATGCTCTCCGATGGCTCCGATAGCTCAGATGCTCTCAGATGGCTCAGATAGCTCCGATGCTCTCCGATAGCTCCGATAGCTCCGATACCTCTGATACCTCCGATCCCCTCCGATCCCTACTCTCTAATCTCTAAAATCTCCACTCCCCATGTCCCAGACGTTCTTGACACCCTCTGGTAACCCCCGTAACCTGCGCGTCTATAAGGTTGCAGAGGTGATCTACGATCTGACCTATTACTTTACACAGCACTACCTACAGCGAGGGGATCGGACCATTGACCAGATGGTGCAGGCGGCACGCTCTGGTAAGCAAAACATCATCGAGGGGAACGAGGCTGGAACGACCTCTCTAGAGAGCAACATCAAACTGACGAATGTGGCTCGAGCCAGTCTGGCTGAGCTATTGATCGACTACGAAGACTACCTGCGGGTACGTAACCTGACGCTCTGGGATGCTACACACCCTCGCTACGAACGTATACGTAGCTACGCCCGTAGTGAGGAGTTGCAACAGGAGTATCAGTCACTGATGTCTCGACTGACAGCTGAGGAGCTGTGCAACCTAGTTATCACGTTGATCCACCAGGCGGACTACCTGCTCGGTCGGCTCCTCCAGTCGCAGCAGGAACGCTTCCTGAGTGAAGGTGGCATCCGTGAGCGTATGAGCGCCATGCGCCGAGAGGCTAGACGCAGAGGCTGATCGGAGGGGATCAGAGGTTAGAGATTAGAGATTAGAGTTTAGAGAGATCGGGGGGGCTACGTGTGTGGTAGAAAATGAGTACCTTAGCAGGCGCTTATGTGTACTTGGTCGAATTCACCGTATGCCTTCCTCCGAAAACTCTTCTCCTACGATTGACGTCCTGAAGCGTTTGGTCGCTCAGCAAAACTCCGCTCTCCATCAGCATCACGAGCCGATGGCCGACGAGCTGACCAGTTGCCCGACGACTCCTATATATAATAAGGTAGCTCATGATCTAGATCGTGTAGCCGACCGCCCCGCGCCCAGCCAAGCTACAACGCCTAGCCAGAACAAGGTGGCGGTCACGACGGATCAGCCTGCCCCTAGCAAAGCTGCTACAACGCCTAGCCAGAGCAAGGTGGCGGTCACGACAGATCAACCTGCCTCCAGTAAGAAAGTTTCCTCTACGCCTTAAGCTGCCAGCAGTCAACAGCCGACAGCTAGCAATCAGCAG
>CAMPUN010000045.1 GCA_946997275.1 uncultured Porphyromonas sp. | reverse complement strand
TATGTCTGAGAGCCGATAGAGGATTTTCCCTGCGATTTGGGTGTAAGGGATAATGCCCTTATCCCGATAGTCTTGCAGGGTGCGAGGGGAAAGGAACAGTCTCTCGCAAACCTCCCGTCCTGTGAGGTAGATTTCACCTTCAAAAAGAGGACGATGAGTTTGAGCTATGCTTCTCACTCGATTCGTCAAACCTTTAATGCCAGAGATGAGTTGCTTCATCTCTGGTGCTTCTTTATTGATGTACTTCAAAGCACTCCGCTCATTTCTAAATCGTTACCTATCCGCATCGCCACAAACGGTAACCTCTTACTTCTCAGTCAGATAGTCCGCAACCAAAAAATGCGGAGGAACTTTTCGGTTCCAAGGGAGGAACCGTTTATCGGATGGCGATGATGGGTGGTTTGTTAGGCTACGGCTGTAGCTTGTCCAGTAGCTCCTGGTAGTAGCTCCAGTCGGAGTCCTGGACTACCTCAAACTGTAGTGGCAAGAGGGGCAGCTCCGCCAGCACCTCCTCAAGACGATCGAAGAAGGGATCGTACGTGCGGCTCACATAGAGCCACACTTTGCGCCCTGGCTCTAGGATAGAGGCTGCGAGGATCGCCATCTTGTCCCGCTCCATGGCGGTCTGTAGCAGTTCGTCCACCGCCTCTATCTGCGCACTGTCCGTGTCTGAGGGCTCTATGCCTTCGCCGTCAAAGGGGTAAGCGATCTCGATCACAAAGCGGTACTTGCCCGTAGCGCGAAACTCCTCCAGCTCATCACGCACATGCAGGTGAGCCGTCTGGCCAGCTTCGCTCTCGGCCAAGCCGTTGAACCAATTGTCCGTCAGTCGCATAGGAGTTTACTTTTTGCCAATGGGCACGCCAGCGCAGGGCAGTTGGTAAGCGTGCGCGATGATGTCGGTACAACAGGGCGCACCGAAGGCTCCCGTATTGAGGCAGAGGTGGTAGTTGGTTGACTCGCCCCACTCCCTATTGGTCATCTGCTTATAGTTCTTGCGGCGGGCTCGGTCGGACTGCTCAATGCGCTTGCGCGCTGCATCTTCAGTTGCCTCGTCACCTCGCTCTAGGAGCGTCTTGACACGCGCCTCGACATCGGCATAGAGGAATACGTTGAGCACGTCGTCTCGGTCTCGTAGGATGTAGTCGGCACTGCGCCCGATGATGACGCAAGGGTTTTCCTCGGCTATCTTGAGGATGAAGTCGTTGAGATAGCGGGTCACCGAGGGTGTCTCGACGAGCCCCGTCATGGGTACGGAGAAGAGCGCTCCGTGCGACATCGGCATGAAGTCCAGCCCCGACGTCGAGGCGTACTCGCTCTGCTCCTCGACATAGTCGGCTGCGTAGCCACTCTCCTCGGCGATCATGCGGATGAGCTCCTTGTCGTAATAGGTCAAGCCGAGCTGCTCCGAGAGCTGACGCCCTATGGTGCGAGCGCCGCAACCATACTGTCTACTGATCGTAATGATGCGATAAGCCATATACTAA
Organism: uncultured Porphyromonas sp.; assembly: GCA_946997275.1. Classification (GTDB taxonomy): domain Bacteria; phylum Bacteroidota; class Bacteroidia; order Bacteroidales; family Porphyromonadaceae; genus Porphyromonas. The sequence continues at coordinate 5,930 of CAMPUN010000045.1, read as the reverse complement.
TGGGAAATAGGTCTCTAGAAAAGGTGGTGCGCCCAGCGCTACGAAGGGATATCTGAACCGTCAAAAGCAAAGGGCAGGAGGAGCCGACAGTCGCTGATAACGATAGCTTCGTCAAGTCCGCAGAGGATGACTTCAAAGGGTTTGCCCTGTCGCTTGGCCGTCTCCATCATCACCTGTCGGCACACGCCGCAGGGGGAGATCGCCTCGACACGCTTGCCCTCCGTCTCGGCGACGATCATGAGCCGCTCCACGACGGCTCCTGGGTGATGCGCCCCGATGGCGTAGAGGGCCGTTCGCTCAGCACAGAGCGTGGGCGAGAAGGAGGCATTCTCTTGATTGCATCCCAGCACGATCTCGCCATTCTCCAGCAGTGCTGCAGCACCTACGTGAAAGTGACTGTACGGGGCATACGACCGGCGGGTAGCCTCTACGGCAGCCTCCTCAAGACGTCCGTAAACCTCAGGCCACTCCGAGCGGGGTAGCCGCGTGTAGGGGATTAGTAACTCCTTATCGCTCATAGTGCTATCTACTTAGATGTCTGAATAAACTAGAGGACAAGCTCAACTAGATGACTAGCCGAACTTGTCCTTTCCTTAGTTCTTGCAAAGATTCATTAGATCGTTGCCAAGCTCTCACAGGTCACACCGCTGGCGATACGACCGATAAGACCTGCTAAGACTTTGCCTGGTCCTAGCTCTACGAAGTGCGTAGCGCCATCGGCGACCATCGCCTCGACACTCTTCGTCCAGCGTACGGGAGCTGTGAGCTGAGCGATCAGATTAGCCTTGATCTCCTCCACATCGGTATGAGGACGAGCGTCTACATTCTGATAGATCGGGCAGATAGGTGTGGCAAAGGTCGTTGCCTCGATAGCACGCTGCAGACGCTCCTTGGCGGGCTGCATAAGCGGTGAGTGAAAGGCTCCGCCCACCTTGAGCGGTAGCGCACGCTTAGCCCCCGCAGCCTTGAGCTGCTCGCAAGCCTCAGCGATACCCTCCATAGTGCCAGAGATGACTACCTGGCCCGAGCAGTTATAGTTCGCAGGAACCACTACCTGATCAGAGATGCCACGGCAGATCTCCTCGATCTTTTCGTCTGGCAGTCCGATGATTGCAGCCATCGTCGAGGGGTGTGCCTCGCAAGCTGCCTGCATAGCCAGCGCACGCTCCGAGACGAGTCGCAGTGCATCGGCAAAAGGCAAGGCGCGACTAGCAACCAGTGCCGAGAACTCGCCCAGCGAGTGACCCGCAACCATGTCTGGTGCGAAGGCCTCACCGAGCGCCACGGTCATCGCCACAGAGTGGAGGAAGACAGCGGGCTGCGTTACCTTCGTCTGCTTGAGGTCCTCTTCGGTACCCTCAAACATGGTCTTGGTTAGGTCAAAGCCTAGCACTTCGTTTGCCTCGGCAAAGAGCTTGCGTACCGCTTCGCTCTTCGTATAGATCTCTTGACCCATACCGACGAACTGTGCGCCCTGACCTGGGAATACAAAAGCTTTTTTCATATGTTCTTATCGATTAGATTAGTTCCAGAGCACGGACGAGCATGCGGTAGCTACGCTCCACAGAGGGGATGCTCACACGCTCATCGGGTGAGTGTGGGTGCTGGATCTCAGGACCGAAGGAGATCATATCCATATCGGGCATGACACCCTGTATGATACCGCACTCGAGACCGGCGTGCATCACCTTGACAGCGGGGTCCTTGCCGTAGACCTCCTTGGCGGCCTGACACATTACTTGCATAATGTGAGACTCGGCATTGGGTTGCCAACCTGTATAGGGCGCGTCAAACTCAACGCGAGCGTCCATCAGTAGGAAGCAACTCTCGATGCTGGAAGCAACCCACATCTTGCGTGAGTCACTAGAGGAGCGAACGAGGAAGCGGACGGAGATATGTCCTTCGCCAGCCTGTACCTGAGCTAGGTTCGACGAAGCCTCAACTGTGTCGGGGAACTCAGAGAGCATCGAGATGACACCATTCTGACAAGCATTCAGCGCATGGATCAGCGCGTCTTGTATTTCGTCGGGCAGGATCGTCTTAGGACGGTCACAACGCTCTAGAGAGACGGTGATGTGATTCTCGATCCCAGCGAACTCCTTATTAAATAGCTCCTCGTAGTCGGATACCAGCTCCCAGAGCGCCTCGGTGTCGTCCTCCTTGATAGAGAGCAGAGCGACCGCCTCACGAGGTATCGCATTGCGCATGTTACCGCCATCGATCTCAGCGACTAGAGCGCCGCACTGCGAGACAGCCTCCTTGAGGAGACGCGCCATCAGCTTGTTGGCATTGGCACGACCGAGGTGTATGTCCACACCGCTGTGTCCGCCCTTGAGTCCCTTGATCGTAAGGCGTACGCCTATCTCGTCTGCGTCAGGCTCGTGGTTGTCTTGGTACTCTAGAGAGACGTTGACATCGATACCACCAGCACAACCGACGAAGAGGTCGCCCTCCACCTCGGAGTCTATATTAAGGAGTATGTCGCCCTTGCTAAAGCCTGGCTTAAGCCCGTTGGCACCGTCCATGCCGACCTCCTCATCAATGGTAAAGAGCGCCTCGAGGGGTCCATGCTTGAGCGTATCATCAGCGAGGATCGCTAGAGAGAAGGCAACGCCCATACCGTTGTCCGCACCAAGTGTCGTGCCATCGGCCGTGATCCAGTCGCCTTCTTGCATCGTTTGGATAGGGTCGGTCTCGAAGTTGTGCACCTTGTCAGAGTTCTTCTGAGGCACCATGTCTAGGTGTCCCTGCAGGGTAGCTACGGGACGATCCTCTAGTCCTGGTGTGGCTGGCTTACGGATCAATACGTTGCCCACCTCATCTACATGGGTCTCTAGTCCTAGTCGCTTGCCCTCGGCAACGACATACTCCCGCACAGCCTGACAGTGTCCTGTGGGGCGGGGTATCTGTGTGAGATCATAGAAATAGCCCCATAGTGTGGAGGGGGCGAGCTTTTGGTAGTCAGCTTTGTTCATCATAGCTTATTCTCTTTATTGTTTGATGCGTCTTCCAGTGGAGAGGCACGTTTTGTTGTGTCGCAACGTGGTACACGGTACCATCGTTACTCTGAGGACAAAGGTAACAAAATAAGCGATACCGACAGGCTATACGGTCTGGTGCGCAAATAGGGCGTGCCCGCACCGCAGACTGTCGCTCGTCTTTACGATTGTTTTTTGCCCGAGCGCTTCGTCGCTTGGTGTATTTGGTAAGCGTTGAGGAGGTTTTGCCAGATAGAGTAGGCGGCCATGGCGACGGAGGAGAGCGGGTTGAGGTAGCTCTGCGCTAGCCAGATGGCGATGGTCGAGTTCTTTTGTCCCAAGCTCTGCCCGAGCGTGATGCTCTCACCGAGGACTCGCTTGCTGAGCCACTTGCCGAGGGCAAACTGAACGATGCAGGCGATCAGCCCCATCACACCGAGCAGGATCATCGTCGGAATCATCTCTCGCGGCTCCTCAGCGATGAAGTATACCGTATTGGCCATGATGAGCGAGAGACAAAGGAGCCAGACCCAGAAGCTGGCCGATGGAATCTTCGTGAGCAGACGATAAGCGGGCTTGACACCATAGCGGACGGCCCAGGCGAGGAGCAGGGGCAGCGTTATGACCGGTAGCACACGGTAGAAGATTTGGACAAAGGTAGCTCCGTAGTCCATCGCACTACTGCCGAAGAAGCCCAGCAGGAGCGGTGCCAAAGCGATGACCCCCACACTGGTCAGCAGGACATAGGTGGTGCCGAGGGCGACATTGCCCCCGAGGAAGCCGATGACCACGGGCGATGCGGAGGCTGCGGGACAGAAGAAGCAGATCATCAGTCCCTCGGCGAGGAGCGTGCTCTCGGAGATACCTGAGTAGCGCACCAGTAGATAGCCACCCACAGCTAGTGCGATCTGTATGAACTGTAGGAGGAAGTGAATGGGGCGTATGCGCAAGTCTCTAGGCGTAAGCTTGAGAAAGCTAAAGAAGAGCATCAGCATCAGCATGTAGGGGATGGCGGGGCTCAGCGTGGAGAGCGGGCGATAGCCCACGATGCCGATCAGTATGGAGAGGGGGAGACCGTAATCTTTCAGTCGACGCATGAAGCGCCCTCGTAGGTCTGCTATATTATAGTGTCTAGTCATAGGGTAGTCGTGTGATTGGCTAAGACCGCCTCGGCATTGCGGAGGAGATCTTCGTAGGCGCATCGTCGCATCGAGGAGCCGATCGTTAGCGTTTCGTAGAGTTCGGGCGTAAAGCTTGCCAATTGCTCATAGGTTAGCTGGGCAATGGCGGGGCGGATCATAAAGTCTGGTTCGTCGTGCGGTGCGCAGTGCGCATTGTGCGGGCAAACAGTCTGACAAACGTCACAGCCGAAGAACCTATTGCCTAGCCGCTCAGCGACGCCCTCCGTCCAAGCGCCCCGATGCTCGATCGTCAGGTAGCTCAGGCAACGATCCGCTCGGAAGGTGCCGTCAGCCTGCAAAGCGCCTCCAGGACAATGGTCGATACATCTTCGACAGCGACCGCAGTAATTTCTATTTATCACCGTACCGTACTCCAAAGGTAGAGAGACAACGAGGAAGCCATAGATAAAGAATGTGCCCAGCTTAGGTATGATCATCATCTTCGAGCGACCCTGATAGGCGAGCCCGCTCTGCATGATCCAGTAGCGCTCCAGTAGCGGAGCCGTGTCGCAACAGACACGCCCCGTGGCGCCCTGATCCACCTCTGACTGAATGAAAGCGAGGAGACGCTCCAGCTTCTTGCGGACCACCTTGTGGTAGTCGCGTCCGTAGGCATAGTAAGCTACTTGGGGAGCCTCTAGTGGTTGCTTGACTGGTGGGTAATAGCTCTGCGCCACGACAATGATCGACTGAGCATCGGGTAGCAACTTGCGAGGATCTGAGCGAACATCATCATAGCGCTGCAGGTAGTCTAGCCCAGCATAAGCATCTCCCGTGATCGTCTGCTGATAAGCCTGCCACACATTAGGCGGAACGGCTCCTGCAGCTGCTAAGCCTACGGCACTCAAATGTAGCTCATCGTGTGCATAGCGAACGATAAGCTCCGTCGGTGATAGCGATTGTTGGGTCATTTACCCCCAGAGGCATGCAGCGCCTCGGCACCCGCTTCAAGACGCTGGAGATGGCAGACGAGGAGCTTGCCCTCATCGTCTCGTAGGTGCATACCATTGCCTAGACAGTACTTCCAGCTTTTACAATCGGCACAGGGCCCTGTCTTAGCCCACGAGCGATTGCGGTAACTCTCGAAGCGCTCCTCCCACACCTGCCATAGGTCGTCGTGATGTATGTTACCCTGCTTGTGGTCAAAGCGAATACTCGGGCAGGCGCTGATAGAGCCGTCGCATAGGATAGAGGCGACGTTCACGCCAGCACGACATTGGTAAAACTGCTTGCGCGTGCGCCCCTCGAAGGCCCCCAGATAGCCCTCACACCCATACTGCGCCTCGATCTCTCCCGCCTCATTCGTCTCGATGATAAACTGCATCATCTGGTAGTACTGACTGTCGGAGAGCTGGAGCTGCTTATTCTCCGCAGCGCGCCCCACGGGGAAGATGGAGAAGAGTCTCCACCGCTTCACACCCGCATCAATCAGTTGCTGACGAAAGGCGGGGAGCGAGTCAAAGTTCATCGGATTGACACAGGTCACCACATCCCAGACCAAGTCCTCGGCCTGCGTGAGTAGTTGGATAGCTCGCCAAGCTCGTTCGTAGCTGAGCGGATGCCCTCGCAAAGCGTTGTGCGCCTCGGCAAAGCCATCTAGGCTCACCGTCGCTGTGTGTAGTCCAGCACAGCGCAAGCTCTCTAGGCGCTGCGTGTCAAGGAGCATCCCATTGGTTACGATGCCCCACGGGTAGCCCCGACGGTAGAGGGCTAGCCCCGCCTCCTCAATGTCTTGCCGCACGAGCGCCTCGCCACCCGTGAAGATGACCAG
>CAMPUN010000044.1 GCA_946997275.1 uncultured Porphyromonas sp. | reverse complement strand
GGCTTTCGCTGTGATATGGTTGAGATGGTGCCTGTGGCGTTTTGGCACTGGGTCATACCGCAGGTGCAGGAGCAGTATCCCGTCACCTTTGTTGCAGAGATCTACCAGATAGACAACTACCGCAAGTTCTTAGAGGAGGGATGCTTCGACCTACTCTATGACAAAAGCGGGCTCTACGACACGCTCTACCAAGTGGTTACCCAGGAGCGCTCGGTCGCTGCTATCGAAGAGCGACTTATCTCTAATAATAAGGAGTACGCTCCCGACGAACTGCTCTACTTCCTAGAGAACCACGATGAGGTACGTCTCGCCTCGCCTTACTTTGCCGATACGGCTCAGCGAGGGCTCACCGCTATGACGCTGCTCGCACTCGCTAACGCTAGTCCCCTACTCCTCTACGCTGGGCAGGAATATGGAGAGCGAGGGCTTGATGCCGAGGGATATAGCGGTCCTGACGGGCGTACTACGATCTTTGACTACTGGGACATCCCCGCTCTGAGTCATCACGACCCTGCCGACCCGACCTATCAGAGTTACCAGTGGCTGATGCAGTGGGCACAGCACCCAGTCATCCTAAGGGGCGCTTTTCACTCGATACAGCAGCAGGCTCGTCAGTGGGGAGGCTTCAATGCTGAGCGCACCTACGGTTACCTACGACTACTAGATCCCGCAGAGCAACGGGCTGGCGAAACAATCGGGATCGCTGTCCTAGGCAACTTTACGGCCGATTCGCAGCGCTACCCGCTCTTCCTTCCCTCTCTAGAGAAGGTTTCTGAGCAACAGCGCCTCCTACGTGTGACACACCACACTCCACTAGAAAAGCCTCACGAGCAGCTCTACGCCTTCCAGCCGTGGGCTCCGCTGGTCATCGAACTCGCCCCCTTCAGTGTGCAAATCGTCGAGCTACGCAGCGCAAATCTCAGCAGGGCTGACGCATTATAATCCGATCTTCTTTAGGACCTTCGAGGAATATAGGGCTAAATCCTCACTACAAAGCGGTATAGAGCCACTCTATAGCTACTCTTACATCTCTGCTGATTGCAATCTCTACCGAGGAAATCGCCGATCTCCACGGAGCAAACGAAAATTCCCCACGGAGGGCCGAAATAAAAGTTCGGAAGAATGAAATGAAACTTCGGAAGAAGCAAATCAAACTTCCGAAGATTTTTTTCGTTCCTCCATGGAGATTCGGTGATTGCCACCGAGGAATCGTTCGATTTCCTTGATAGTGCCGTTGATGACCTCATCCTAAATAATGCGTCAGCGTATTTTCCAGCCTGCAATTTCAATCAAATTAGCGGCTAGGTGGTGAAAAAGTCGTACCTTTGGCAATACCTACCTATAGGTACCCTATCGAGACCATTCTTGATTAGCTTATATCATATCACACAACGCTATGAATCGTATAGTCAGTAAGACTTTTCTCTCCGAAAAAGTAGCCAAGCTGGTTGTCGAGGCACCTCTGATTGCCAAGTCACGCCGTGCTGGACACTTTGTCATCGTACGTGTCACCGACCACAGTGAGCGCGTACCCTACACTATTGCCGATGCTGATGTAGATGCCGGCACGATCACTCTGATCGTCCAGGCTGTCGGCCAGTCCTCTCAGCGGCTTGTCGCTCTAAATGCTGGGGACATGATCCACGACATCGTGGGCCCACTAGGGCAAGCCACTCATATTGAGAACTTTGGCACCGTAGTCTGTGCTGGTGGTGGTGTCGGTATGGCACCGCTCTACCCTATCGCTAAGGCTCTCAAAGCGGCTGGCAATAAGGTCATCGTCGTAGCTGCAGCTCGTACGAAGGAACTCATCATACTGGAGAAGGAGTTCAGAGAGTTTGCTGACGAAGTCATCATCATGACTGACGATGGCTCCTATGGGACCAAGGGTCTTGTGACTGATGGTGTCGAGTCTGTCATCAAGCGTGAGAAGGTAGACCTCTGCGTGACCATTGGGCCCGCCATCATGATGAAGTTTGTCGCACTTCTTACGAAGAAGTACAATATCCCCACCACCGCCTCACTCAATACCATCATGGTCGACGGCACTGGCATGTGCGGTGCTTGTCGTATCACCGTCGGAGGCAAGACACGCTTCGTATGTGTCGATGGACCTGAGTTTGACGCTCACCAGGTAGACTTTGACGAGCTACTGATGCGTCTGAATACCTATAAGAAGTAATCGTATCACACTGAGCTAACCACATATTACAATGTCAGAACAAAAGGATCTGATCACCGCTCGTCGCAACGAACCTTGGCGCGAGGAGCTTCGCAAGGCACATACTGGTAAGGAGCGCATGGCTATACCTCGTGTCAAGATGACCGAGGTGGACCCTCATGAGCGTGCTCACAGTCTAACGAAAGAGGTCAACTGTGGTCTCACTGAGGAGGAGGCTCGTCGGGAGGCTATTCGCTGTCTGGACTGCGCCAATCCCTCTTGTATGGAGGGTTGCCCCGTATCCATCAACATACCCTCTTTTATCAAAAACGTAGAGCGTGGAGACTTTGCCGCAGCTGCGCACATCATCCGTGAGAGTAGCTCGCTGCCCGCTGTGTGCGGTCGTGTATGCCCTCAGGAGAAGCAGTGTGAGAAGCACTGTATCTACACGGAGAAGATGAAGCGTGACGCCGTTGCCATTGGTTATCTAGAACGCTTTGTAGCAGACTATGAGCGAGAGCATGGGCTATACGAGCTACCCGAGATGGCTCCCGCCAATGGAAAGAAGATTGCCGTCATCGGTAGTGGTCCTGCAGGACTCTCTTTCGCTGGCGATATGGCTCGCTGGGGTTACGATGTGACTGTCTTCGAAGCTCTGCACGAGGTCGGTGGCGTACTGAAGTACGGTATCCCCGAGTTCCGTCTCCCCCTACGAGTAGTCAATGCCGAGCTCAAGATCTTGGAGCAGATGGGTGTACACTTTGAGACCAACGTCGTCGTGGGTCGTACGCTCTCTTACGAGCAACTACAGGAGATGGGCTTCGCAGGCATCTTCGTAGGTAGTGGTGCCGGCTTGCCAAACTTTATGAATATCCCTGGCGAAAACCTCGCTGGTGTCATGAGCTCCAACGAGTACCTCACCCGTGTCAACCTAATGGGCGCTGGTACCGAGGGTGCTGAGACACCTATATATAAGGGAGACGTGGTCGCAGTCATCGGTGGTGGTAACACTGCCATGGACTCAGTCCGTACAGCACTCCGCCTTGGTGCTAAACGCGCCATGATCGTCTACCGTCGTAGCGAAGAGGAGATGCCCGCACGTCATGAAGAGATCCTACATGCTAAGGCTGAGGGCGTTGAGTTCCTCACCCTTCATAATCCCATCGAGTACGAAGGCAACGAAAAGGGCAAGGTGTGCCGTATGAAGCTACAGCGCATGGAGCTTGGCGAGCCTACGCCTGATGGACGTCGCAAGCCTGTCCCCATCCCTGGCGCTATCGATGAGGTAGACGTAGACGTGGTGGTCGTGAGCATCGGTGTTTCACCGAATCCGCTCATTCCACGCTCTTTCCAAGGTCTGGAGGTTTCGCCCAAGGGAACCGTCATCGTCAACGAGCAGAACCAGAGCTCTATCAAAGAGGTCTACGCTGGTGGCGACATCGTCCGTGGTGGCGCGACAGTCATCCTCGCTATGGGTGACGGGCGCAAGGCTGCTGCCAATATGCACGCAGCTCTGAGCCAGCAGTAACTCAGCACAGCCAGTAGTCCTGCCTATGCTGGCGCGCATCATCTTACCCCTAGCCCTCGAGGAGGAGTACACCTATCGTGTACCCGAGGCGCTGTGTGAACAGGCGAGGGTGGGTATGCGTGCTTTGGTACAGTTTGGCAGTAAGCGCTACTACTACGCTATCATATCTCAGCTGATCGAGGAGTCCGAGAGACCTCTCGGTCAGCTGAAGTCTATTATAGCCCTACCCGACCGAGAGGCGATAGTGACTCAAAGTGAGATCGACCTCTGGCGCTGGGGCGCTACCTATTATATCTGCTCGCTGGGCGCTTGGCTCACGGCGGCTATACCGAGTAGCTACCTACCCTCTAGCGAAACGCAGGTAGCGTGGCGAGAGCCTGACGAAATGCCCGAAGGCGATCAAGCGACCGACTACAAAGCGACCGAGCTATCGGAAGAGATACGTCGTGAGCTCCTCTCCATGCGAGGGCATCAGGCGAAAGTAAGCAAGCTGGCGAAGATACTTGGCGATCGTATCTATCCCGAGATAGATCGGCTCCTTCACGCTGGCGTACTCATCGGTAGCGAGTCTATACCACGCTACAGCCGATCCGTACAGGTCGGCTCGCCAGCCGTGCAGTTTGCTGAGAAGCTACGCTCCGAGGAGGCACTCTCCGAGCTTATCGAGAGCCTCTCCCGAGCCAAGGCTCAGAAGGCTATGGTAGAGCAAATGATCGACCTCCTCTACCAGCATGAGCTACCGCTTGATACACCCCTACTCCGAGAGACACTCGTTGGTCGGGACACCAATAAGCAGGCGACCCTCCGCGCACTCATCAAGCGGGGCGTCCTGCGAGAGACTGCGACACTCTTCGATCCACTCGTACGTTCCACGGTACAGCGTACAGTCTCTACAAACGAGTCCAACCGACAGAGCCAACTCTTCAAGCGTCTCATTGGCGAAACCTCCCGTCCCGTACTCTACCAAGCGACCAGCAATGAAGAGCAAATAGAGCTGGTCGTCTCAATGGTTGAGCAGATGCTACTGCGAAGCCCTTCGGCACAGGTAGTTATCTATGTGCCCCAGCTCTTCCTCTTTGACCAAAGCCTCCTCTACGGAGCTCTACAGCAACTAGCTAGAAGCGGGGAAGCGACACCCTTTGACCTAGTCCTCTACAGCTCCTCCACGACAGATGCTGAGCGGATGGCACTCCGTGCTAGACTCCTCGGGCTGACGCACCGAGAGCGTGGCCTCATAGTCCTCACCTCTCGTATGGGCAGCCTCCTTCCGCTCTTACGCTGTGACCTTGTCATCGTGACCGACGAGGAGAGCAGTCGCTACAAGCAGTCCGAGCCAGCGCCTCGCTATCATGCTCGTGACCTGACAGTCGTTGCTTGTAAGAGAAGCCAGACACCGCTCCTACTGACTACCGTTGCGCCTTCTGCCGAAGCTCTGTACAATGTAGAGCGAGGATACTACAGCTTGCTCAATCAGCTAAGCGCACCGACCACTCCGACCACTCCGAGGGTGCCACGCCCCTTCGAACTCATCGACCTATCCCTACAACGTAAGCAGGGCAAGCTACCGTGGGGTCAGATGCTTTCCATAGAGCTACGCAAAGCTCTCCTCGACCAGTGCCAGGCGGGACACAAAAGCATCCTCCTTCTCAATCGTCGTGGCTATGCTCCGCACCTCGTCTGTAGACATTGCCAGAAGACCCTCCAGTGTCCCAATTGTGATGTCGGGCTGGTCTACCATAAGTCCACGCAGAGCGTCAGCTGTAGCTACTGCAACTTCACCGCGCCGGCTCCTCGTGCCTGTCCTCATTGCCATCAGAGTGATACGCCAGCTCTAGGCAAGAGCGAAGCTCCAACAGATAGCAACCTTGGTGCCTTCAGCATACAGGGCTACGGTGTGGAGCGTATCGCCGAGGAGCTCACGCTCTTCATTCCGTCTGAGGTTCCCATCCTAGAGCTCAGCGCTTCGCAATATTATAATAAGGAGTCGCAGCAACGGATGCGTCAACTGATACGTAGCGACGAGCCAGCCATACTGGTTGGCACCTCAAGCCTTATCTATCTAGATGCGATCCGCAATGTGGGACTCATTGGCTTGGCAAATTTAGATCAATTGATCGTGGGCGATGACTTTAGAGCCAACGAACGAGCCTATGCTGCGCTCAGCCGATTCGGGAGTAACTATCCCACAGCACAGCTTTACATACAGAGCTACCAGACCGACACCCCGCTACTTGACAGTCTGCAGGGCGGAGTCACAGCAGAGCCTTATGGTGTAGGCGAGCTAGCGGAGCGGGAGTACCTCCACTTCCCCCCCTACGTGCGTCTCATCTATGTTTATGTACGAGGAGCCTCCGAGGGTGACGTCTGCTATACCGTAGCGGCCCTATCACGTCTGATGCAGGCAGAGCCGTTTCAGTCGCTCTGGCAAGCCTCAGCACCCATTGCGCCCTACGTTTCTTGGGTGCGTATGCGCCATATTCGCTATATTTGCATGAGAATACGTTCCTCTAGCTCCTGGCGGGAGGTGCGTACGCAGATTTGTCATATTATCTCCACGGTACAGAAGAGCGCTATCCAAGCGCGACGGGTACAGATCTATTGCGATGTAGATCCTCTCTAGCGCCAGGACGAGCCAGCACCTCAACTTGATCGTGAAGTCTTATAACCCATTAGAGTCTCCTGAATAGTATCCATGTATTACTATCGCTTTACCTTATTGTTACTCATCGCTCTCCTCGGCTTATCCCCCTTGGTAGCGCAGGAGTACACCCACACAGATAGCTTATCCACGGCAGACAGCGTCACGGCACCCGTCGTCGAGCTCACCACGCTCAAGGTGCAGTACCTCCTCAACCGCGCCAATCCCGTAGCGCCACTACCCAAAGAGGTGCTCCCAACGACCCTCCTCGTGCAAGCTCCCCTCTCGTCTGCCGTGAGCGTCATCTCCAGTGGCAAAAGCCACGAGCTATCCCTAGACTTACCCACCAGCTTGGTCAGCAAAAGCGACCCACTCGCTACAGCACTGCACGGTGAGGAGCTACAGCTCCCCGCCCTACAGCAATACTACGAGCGTAGCTTGCAAAGCGTCAACCAGCTCAAGCTCGCCACCCCCGCACTAATCTCTCGTCAGGAGGGAGACCTACTGGCGCACCGTATCGATATAACCACCGTCGGAAGCTCGAAGCCCATCGTCGCGGCAACCGTCAATACGCCCTTTGCAGGCGTTGATGCGTCAGACCAGCTCCACGGCGTCACGCTAGCCAGGAAGTATTGGTTTCCCGGGCTAGAGAGCAACATACAGTTTAGCCAGACCTATATCTCGCCCAACTGGCACAAGGGTGGTAACAGCGCCCTAGCGCTCCACAGCAAGCAACTCCTCCGCCTCAGCTACGAGCGGGACAAGGTCAACTGGCTCAACGAGCTGGAGTGGCGCGTCGGACTCAACGCCGAGATACGTGACTCGCTCCAGGGGTACAACATCTCCGACGACCTCCTCCGTATGCGTAGCAACCTAGGTATCAAAGCCTTCAAGGGGTGGTACTACTCACTCGACGTAGAGGCACGCACACAGGCTTTCGAGCAGTGGTCAGAAGACAAGAAGGTGCTTTACTCTGCCTTTGCCTCGCCCCTCACGCTCACCGCTGGTCTCGGTATGAAGTGGGTCGTAGACAACAAGTCCAAGACGCACTACGGTCGTCGCTTCAGACTCGATCTCAACATCGCTCCCCTCGCCTATGACTTCAAGTGGTCTGCACGCAAGGATATAGATATGA
>CAMPUN010000043.1 GCA_946997275.1 uncultured Porphyromonas sp. | reverse complement strand
GCATCGCTATGCGAGTTACCTCACGGCTCAGCTCAACGAGTGGCAAGCTAGACAGCAGAGCCTGCAGGAGCAGCGCAAGATTACGACCACACAGCGCACGCAGATAGAGCATCTGGCGCAGATCATCCGAGCGATGGACCCGCAGACGGTCCTGCAGCGTGGCTACGCTATCGTACACCACAAGGGCGACCTGGTCAAAAGCCCCTCGCAGCTCCGTGAGGGCGACGACATAGAGCTTCGCCTAGCTGAGGGTACGCTCTCGGCTACGCTAAGCCAATTGAAAGAACCATAACAAAGCATTCCTAGATCATGAGAAAGACCTTTAACTATACACTTTACGGTGCGCTACTTCTGCTCCTCGTGGGGAGCCTGTCAGCTTGCCGTGTCAAGCAGCAGACACAGCCGAGTGGCGTGTCGACGCTTGCTGTCGTAGGACTCAATGATATCCATGCCAACATTGACCAGTTGCCCCGCATCGCCTTTATGGTCGATAGTATGCGGGCGATCTATCCCAACCTGCTCCTACTAGCTGCGGGAGACCTACAGACGGGCAACCCGATCAATGACAACTTCCAGCCGAAGGGGCTACCGATCATCGAGCTGATGAATGAGATGCACTTTGACGCTTCGGCTTTGGGAAATCATGAGTTTGATCTCGGGCAGCACGGGTTGGGCGACATTTCGCATCGTGCGAAGTTCCCCTTCCTCTCGGCCAACGTCTTTCCCTCGCCCTCCTATGGCATTGCGCTGAAGCCCTACAAGATCTTCACGATGCCTGACGGCACGCGGGTTTCTGTCGTGGGGCTACTTCAGCTGAGCAAGCTAGGCATCCCCGAGTCGCACCCGAAGAATGTACGGGGCGTAGCTTTCACCCAGCCACTCGAGGAGATTAAGAACTACCGCTACTTGGCGGGTTGCTCGGATCTGCAGATAGCTGTGACGCATATTGGCGTGCAGGAGGATACGATACTGGCGCGGGTGGCTCCCTACCTAGATCTCATCGTGGGCGGACACTCGCACACGCTCATCGATCACCCGAACGATCTGCACTCGTCCGTTCCCATCGTGCAGTCTGGCTACAAGGCGCACTACATCTCCCTCGCATTGATACGACATAGAGGTGGGCAGGTGCTCTCGCACCAAGAGATGCTCCTCCCAGCCGACCCACACGCTGGTGGCGTCAACGAGAAGATGCAGCGCATGGTGGAGGGCTACAATGCTAATCCGCTCTTTGCCGAAGTGGTGACGACTAATCCGCACCCGATCCAAGACAAATACACGCTGGGCGCTATCTTTGCTGATGCGCAGCGCTGGTATAGTCATGCGGACTTTGCGATGCAAAACCCAGGCGGCGTACGCATCGGTGAATTGCCACAGGGCAATATTACGCTCAAAGACATCCTTCGTCTAGATCCCTTTGGCAATGAGTTGACCGTGCTTACGATGACGGGACGACAGCTCAAGGAGTTCTTCCTCCGCGCTTGGACGACCGATAGCAATGCGCCAGCTCACACGTCGGGGCTACGGGTGAACTACCAGCTTGACGATACGGGCGTACTGCTCGACTGCACCGTCTATCCCGCTGGTAGCGACACACCGATCGATCCAGACAAGCTCTACACGCTAGCCACGAGCTCTTACGTGCAGGCGGCCTACACCTACCAAACTTCGGCTCCTGACAAGAATCAAGGCATCACGACTGCCGAGGTGATCGTCCAGTACCTCAAGTCACTTCCCGAGATGCCCCAGGTGGACTACAAGAGTCGCTACAACATCCGCGTGACTCGCTGAGGAAATACTCATCAGCCCCCATGCCTTTACTGGCAAAACATGAGGAGACTCAACCGCTTCGAGTTGCGATTGAGTCTCCTTTTTCTAGATTTCGTCCCAAGTAGACGAACGTATAAACTCTACTTTGGCAAGTCAAGCGGTGGCTGTCCGACGGCTTGGCGTAGCGTGTTAACCAGTAGTGCTAAGTCCACACCGCCCATCTGAGCTGCGAGCTTGAGCGGAGTACGAGGTGCTACAGTCTTGCGCAGTATCGGATTAGTCAGATTCCTATATCGATCCGAGAGCGAGACAAGCGTATCGATGAGCTCTGGGTAGCGGTCCAGCATCGCCCCTACTTTGGTCTCAGGGGTGATGAGTAGAGGTGTCGTATCAGTCATAATTCAGAAGAGTCCTAGAGCCTTCCAGTTGCCGTAGCTCAGTAATATCCTGAGAGCACTCGACGACCCCTAGATAGTTACCCTCGGGATCACGCACAGCCGTGTACTCTATATAGATAAATCGCCCACGGAAGTTGCCAATCCAAAACTTAGCACAGCTCTGGCGACCACTCTTGAAGTCCGCAAGGATAGTCTCTACGACATGGACACTTTCGGGCGGATGACACATACGCACATCTCTACCGATGATGGATCTATTGCGTGCGAAGACTCGCTTGGGGCTGTGAGAGTAGAAGCGCACCTTATCGTCTTTGTCCACAAAGGTGATGTCTATCGGGAGGTGGATGAGTAGAGCCTCTAGCTCCGCTACACTAAAGGCACCAGTGGACAGCCGTATAGCATCATGGCTCTCGTACTGAAAGTGCAGGTTGTCCGCCTCCACGTCTGGTTTCCATACAGTCTGTGGGTCATATAGACAGTATCCAAACTCAGGGGTCTCCTGATAGATGTGATACCACTCAGCCTCCGACAGTAGGTCCAGTGTCATGGGGAAGAGGATCATCTCCTCTTTGGTGATCATACTGTCCAGCATCTCCACTGCGGGGTCAAAGGTCTCCACGATGTGAGCTCTCAGAGATGCCATATCTGAAGTCTCCCCAGAGAGTACTGCTATGGCACTCTTGAGTAGCTTCCTAATCTCATCGTGCTTGCCCCACATGACTACAGGAGGTCCAGTCACTCCATGCTGCTCTAAGTATGGGAAGAGGAGGTACTCCTTGCGCAGATAGTGCTTGTCTACATCCATCAGTCGGTTGAAGATAG
The DNA here is from genome assembly GCA_946997275.1 of uncultured Porphyromonas sp. GTDB lineage: Bacteria > Bacteroidota > Bacteroidia > Bacteroidales > Porphyromonadaceae > Porphyromonas. The sequence continues at coordinate 4,575 of CAMPUN010000043.1, read as the reverse complement.
ATCTCAGACTTAGCAAGAGCTCCGAGAGAGGACGCTCGCAGTGCTCCTCTTTGACCTCCTTTGCCAAAGTATAGTACTCGGCGACTACTTCTCCTAGTGCTACATTCTCTGCTCTAAAGGTGTCCATGGGATGACCCGCAGGAACCTCTTTGGCTCCACTCACATCTATAGCTCCCTCTAGGATCTCTGAGTGGTGGTCGCAAAAGAGCTGTATCTCATCTGTCGATAGTAGTCCCTGAGCTATCAGCTCCTCCTCGACGGCGACGACCTCTTGGTAGGGGATAGCGTGGAGGAGTGTGGAGAGCTGTCGCTTGAGAGCTTCGGGCTGCTCTCCTTGATGTAAGCGCAGGAGTATCTCCTTGAGCATCTCCTTGCGCTCATCCGGTGTGTTATGTATGAATTCGCTCATATTTCACTGATTGTTTAAAGTGAATTTATATTAGTCTAGCCAAGACTTTATGACTACCCCTTAGGGCTAGTGGCCACTGGCAAATGTACGAATAAGTCATCATAATACGGCACTATAACCGCACTCTATAGCGACTCCTACATCTCCGCTGATTCCAATCTCTCCCGAGGAAATCGGAAAGCTCCACGGAGCAAACGAAAATTCTCCACGGAGGGCCGATATAAAAGTTCGGAAGAATGAAATGAAACTTCGGAAGAAGCAAATCAAAGTTCCGAAGAATTTGTTCGTTCCTCGCTGGATAATCCCTAATCTCCACCGAGGAATTGGCCGATTTCCTTGATAGAGCCGTCGACGAACTCATTCTAGATCGTGCACCACTCCGCATTTGATGATTGAATCTACGGGAGATATGTGTCTTATATTCTGAGCAAAATATGTACATTTGTCTCTAACCACGAGTGAATTCACCTTAAAAAGGAGACAAGACATGATGAATGAATTGAGATACAAGCGAATCTATGAAACTCCAGTTGAAGCAGATGGTTTTCGTGTTCTTGTGGACAAACTATGGCCACGAGGGATGAAAAAGGAAAATGCTGAAATTGATTTGTGGGCTAAGGAGATCGCTCCATCAAATGAACTTCGAAGATGGTTTTCCCATACTCCTGAAAGGTATGATGAGTTCAAACAGAGATACAGACAGGAATTGTCCGAGAACTCAGCGTCACAGGAGTTTAAAGATTTGTGTGTGCAGAAGTTGCACGATCATAACGTGACCCTGCTGTATGGCGCAAAAAACGAGAAATATAATCATGCTGTTGTTTTGAAAGAATGGTTGGCAGAACAGATGCATCAGTAAGAAACAGTTGATACGTTTGAGTCTGGGGACATACATGGGGAAAACAAAAGTGTAGTCTATGATCATAATGACTGTGTGAGATATGCAGTCAAATGTAGCTTCTCCCTCAGCACCTCAAAACAGGAATTAGCCGTTATAATGCGCCAGCTCGGCCTATGTCCCCTTACTTTCGTATATTTGCCCACGCAAATTAGATATTCCCTAACTCATAAATAACTATCACGATGAGCAACAAGTACTACGGGAACTTGATCCCCAATACATTCTTCACGACCAAAGGAAGCGGTGAGTCTGACCTCGAGAAGCATGCTGGCTCCTACCACATGGCACTCTACGATGCGGGTATCGCCGACTATAATATAATGGTCTACTCCTCCGTCCTACCAGCTACGGCTCGGCTCGTATCAGCCGATGAGGTGGATATGCCTCCCTTTGGCTCAGAGCTCAAGACGATCATGTCTGTCTCGCACGGTATCCAAGATGAGTTCGTCAGTGCTGGTGTCGTCTACGCCTGGATGTACAAGGATGAGAACTTCGACGAGAAGGCTGGAGGCCTCGTCTGCGAGGTGAGCGGTCGCTACCGTATCGAGGAGCTGGAGTCTCGTCTGATACGTGTCATCAATGATCTGCACCAGAACACTTACAGCCAGTACTACCTCGGTGAGCTCAACTTCATCACGGAGGGTATCACGGTGACCAAGCGCTACGGTACGGCACTGGCAGGCCTTTGCTTTGTGGACTTCGTGCTTCCTGAGTCTCCTATGAAGGATGAGGATTGATCAAAAACGATATAGAGAAATAGTCTTATGAAACTAGGTATTTGCTCAGACCACGCTGGCTATCAGCTCAAAGAGCAGGTCAAGGAGTGGCTCGCAGCCATGCAGATCGAGTGTGTCGACTATGGTACTCATTCGGAGGAGCGCTGTGACTATCCAGACTATGCGCACCAGCTTGCTTTTGCAATAGAGATGGGTACGGTAGATCGTGGTATCGCTATCTGCGGTACGGGCAATGGCATGGCTATGACGCTCAATAAGTACAACGTCATCCGTGCTGGGCTCGCTTGGAACGAGGATATTGCTAAGCTCATCCGGGCGCACAATGACGCTAATGTGCTGGTCATGCCGGCACGCTTCATAGAGACTGCAGAGGCTGAGCGCTGTCTGCACGCGTTCCTTGACACCCCCTTCGAGGGTGGTCGTCACAAGGAGCGGATCGACAAGATGGTGCTACCCACCTGCTAGTGGCTTCTGACGCTGAGCTATGGAGGCTCTAGAGATCTTTTTTCTATCCATAGCGATAGGACTGATCGTGCATCTGCTCGTCCGCTGGTCGGAGCGACAGAAGGCTCGTAAGAAGGACGGTGCTACAGAGCAAGGCTCGCAGACGACTGGGGCGACTGCTCTAGGCTCTGCCCTTGGCGAGGTGGAGCGCGAACTGAGAGAGTCTCTCTCTGGCGAGTCTGCCACGAGTCGCTGTGCCGATGATGCGACCGCTTGTGCCAGCTGTACGGACTCTTGCTCCGAAGCGGAGAGAGTGATAAGACGCACCCCCCGAATCGTCTACTACGATGACGAAGAGCTGGACGTGCTGGCGCATCGTCCTGTAGAGAGCTACACGGATGCGGAGCTGGCGATGCTCCGCGAGGTGGCTGAGACACTCTTGGAGACTGACTATGAGGGGTGGCTCAAGAGCCTCTCGATGCGTGGTATCCTGCTCCCGCCTGAGATCTTGCAGTTGGTCACGCCGTAGGGCGCTCAGTACAATATATATAAGGTCTGGTACGTTTGTGAGAGTAGGGGATAGGCGCATAGACGCTCTCCCTGAGGATTAGGACTTAATAGTAAGCGTGGCAGACAGAGATACATCTTATCGTGGTAAGCTACCACTGCGCACTAAGCATTGTCTAGGCGTAGTGGTAGCTTTGCTGTGCGTCTTGGGCAGCACCGTGGGCTGTAGCACCAAGCGCAACGATAGTGCTTCGCGCTTTTACCACAATCTGACCACACGCTACAACGTCTATCACAACGGTCAGCTAGCTTTTAACGAGGGCTACAAAGCGCTCTACCACGACCTTTCGGAGAGCTACACCGAACTGCTAGTACCCGATCCTATCACACGCACAGCGGGACAGGAGTCGTCGGAGGAGACGGCCGTGGGCGGTTCACTAGGCAAAGCGATCGAAAAGGGACAAAAGGCGATCCGTGAGCACTCAATTCGTACGAAGCCAAAGGTTTCGCGAGAGGATCTGCTGCGCAATCCGAAGAAGAAGGCTTTCTACAATAAGATGGAGTACAACCCCTTCCTGCACAATGCCTGGATGATGGTGGGGGAGTCGCAGTTTTATGGCGGGCACTTCATGGAGGCGCTGGCGACCTTCTCCTATATGACGCGGCTCTACAGCACGGAGGATAAGGTACGGGACGAAGCGCGCATATGGCAGGCTCGCTGCTACCTTGCTCTGGGCTGGGTGGACGAGGCGAACGAGATACTGAGCAATCTACCCGAAGATGGCATCTACAAAAGTCGTAGCAAGACCTATCCGCTAGCGGAGACGGAGCTGGCTCTCAAGCAGGGCGACACGCTCTCAGCCATCTCTTACCTGCAGCAGACGATCGATCGCAAGCCGATCAAGGCTCAGCGAGCTAGGCTGTACTATCTCCTAGGGCAGCTCTACAGCAAGGAAGGACGGTGGGGCGAAGCCTCTCGAGCTTTCGGACGTGTGATACGTCTGGCGCCGCCTTATCCATTGGAGTTTGCCGCCACGATGCGTCGCCTAGAGATCGAGGCTCAGGGCAATCCGCAGCGAGTCATCCAGCGTCTGGAGCGCTTGGCGCATAGGGATAAAAACAAAGAGCTCGTCGACCAGATATACCTCACGCAGGGACGCCTTTACTTGGCTATGCCCGACACGACACATGCCGTCACCGCCTTCACGCATGGCGTGGCGCAGAGCACGCAGCGCAGCTTTGACTATATGCTCTGTCAGCTTCACTTAGGCGACATTTACTTAGCGCAAAACAACTATCTCAAAGCTCAGGAGGCGTATGCTGGCGCAGCGGGTGTGATCGAGAAAAGCCACCCGCGCTACGAGGCGGTGACCAAGCTCTCGGCCGACCTGGACCAGCTGGTATCCTTTGCGCAGCAAGTCTACGAGCAGGACAGCTTGCGACGCATCGCTGCGCTCCCAGAGGCGGAGCAATTGGCCTATGCGGACAGTCTCATCACCGCCTACAAGAAGGCGCAGGAGGAGACTCGCAAGCAGGAGCTACTCGCTCAGCAACAAGGGCAAAACGAAGCGCTCAAC